>JAGGYZ010000226.1 GCA_021162285.1 Candidatus Fermentibacteraceae bacterium | reverse complement strand
TTTTCAGTTTGCCGGCCAGCGGCATTGCAGAACTGCACGCAAGGTCTCCGAATGAAAGGTTCCGTGAGGGTACAACCTCAACCTTGGGGGTCACAGCGTGAAATGTATCTTCCAATGCCGCTTTCATAACAGCGGCAAGATCTGTTCTAATCTGAAGGGGCGATTTCAAAAGTAAAGTCCTCATTGTCTTCAATAGTTAGTTTATCTTCAAATTTCATCACTGGAGCATCACTCCACAGCGACTCTATGTTGTAGTACTTTCTCACATCGGGGAGAAAGATATGGACCACCAGATCGATAAAATCAAGCAGTATCCAGCTTCCTTCACTGTACCCCTCTTTGTGGTGAAGTCTCCAGCCCAGGTTCCTGGCAGTTCTTTCCACATGGTCGGCAATGGCTCTGCTCTGTATTCTGTTGTCCGCCGATGTTAACAGGAAAATGTCCATGGTTAACGGGTACTCAGTCATATCCAGTGCCAGAACATCGTATCCATGCCTCTGATGTACGGCATCCACTATCTGCTGAAGTACATCCGGCTGTTGCTTGTCTGTGTTCAAAAAATCCTCCGCTCCTGTGCCCGACATGCGGGGTTCAGTCTCTGTATGGTATAAAGTCCGAAGGGTCGTCTCTGTCCCTTCCCAGAATAATTGTTACATCAACAGGCGAGGTCTGCCCCGGGGCAGGCAGCATCATTACTATGGAAGAATCGCCTACGCCAATAACCTCAGCCACTGCCCTTGCTGCTGCAAAAGAAGTATCATGGGAAACAATCACCGTAATAGCATAGTCCATCTCCACAGCGTTCAGAGGCGGACCCGGGGCGTAAAAGGTAACATCCCCCCCCCTGGTTTCCAGGAAATTCTGTGCCCACCTGGCAAGATCTGAAACACCGGCACCGTTTCTTACCTGAATAAGAATCGTATCAGGTGGAGGTGTGGAATCGTTGAAGTGGAACACTGATTCCAGTGCAGCGGGAATATGCTCTGTCTGGAACCATGACGGAGAATACACCACAGCAAGAGTAATCAGACAGCCTGCTGCCAGGGAAACCAGCACCACCGGCATTATCTTTTTCTTTTTTCTGCGCCTGGGAGACCGCTTCTTCACTCCAATCCTCCGAACAGCGGCGAAAGAGCTTCGTAAGCCTGCTCCAGCGATTGAGAAACGACTCTTACCTGCCCGACAGTGGTCATGAAATTGGTGTCACCGTTCCATCTTGGAAGAATATGAAAGTGCAGGTGGCCCGGTATACCGGCTCCCCCGGCAGAACCGATGTTCCATCCTCCGTTCAATCCCTGACAGTGCATAGTTTCTGCAAGAGCCTGTTCAGCCTGCACAGCAAGGTCCATGATCTCAATTCTCTCTGTTCTGTCCAGTGATGACAGATCTCCTGCGTGGCGGAACGGAACTATCATAAGGTGACCGTTGATGTACGGATACCTGTTGAGAACAACAAAACAGTGCTCTCCCCGGTGAAGAACCAGGTTTTCCCTGTCCAGAGAAGAATCATCTCCGCCTATTCTACAGAAAACACACTCATCGGTCTTTCCTCCGGAAGATGTTATGTAATCATGTCTCCAGGGTGCCCACAGCCTCTGTGTCATCAATCCACTCCGATAATTGAGTACTCTTCAATGGTCCCACCGGGTTCTATCACGGCACAGTCTATTATTGAACCGTCCCCTATAACCGCTCCTGCACCAACAACGGTATCCCCTGAAAGCCTGCAGTTGCGCCCTATTACAGCACCTCTTCCAATAACCACATCGTCCTCTATCCACACCGATTCCGGATCGGGGATAACAACACCTTCAAGAAGGTGGTTCTCCACAATCCTGCGTTTCATTTCAGAAGTGCACGCTGCAAGCTGAAGCGGGTTGTTTACCCCGGCAACCTCCTGCCAGTTCGGTGTAAACACAGCAAGAGCCTTTCTGCCCATCCTGGAGACTACCTCCACTGCATCGGTAAGATAGTACTCGTTCTGAGCATTGGAATTGCCTATCCCGGAAAGTACCTCTGCAAGAACACAACCGTCAAAGACCATTATTCCCGTGTTTATAACCCTGCATTGCTTTTCTTCAGCAGTTGCATCCTTGTCTTCAACAATCCTGTCTATCCTGCCCTCGCTGTCAAGAATTACTCTTCCGTAGCCGGAAACATCTGGAGGTGTGGTGGTAAGTACTGCCAGTGCGGCATCTGCCTGTCTCCTGGCCTGAATAAGTTCCCCTACCGTTTCCTTCCGCAGCAGCGGTACATCACCCATCAGGATTACCACCTCGTCGGCATTTTCCACCTTGGGCAGTGCACAGGTTACAGCGTGGGCAGTTCCAAGTTGACTGCTCTGAACAGCCCAGTTCCAGCCATTGGCCTCCAGCAGTGGAATTACCCTGTCTCTGCCGTGACCTGTTACAACCGTCACCTCCGTAACTCCCGCTGCTTCAGCAACACCGGCAGCCCGTTCCACCATGGGTTTTGCAAGAACGGGATGCAGCACCTTGGGCAAATCGGATTTCATCCTTTTCCCCATACCTGCGGCAAGAATTACCGCTGCAGTAATCATGTGAGCTTCCGGGGATTGAGATTGGAATCATCTGCAACAACAACCACAGGTTCGGTAACAGTATCTCTGTCCATATCAAACCAGGCGAACTGAAGAACTATTATTCTGTCTCCGGGGCTGCAGAGTCTGGCGGCAGCTCCGTTGATACAGATAATACCGCTTCCCCGTTCACCTTCCAGAACATAGGTTTCAAACCTGTTGCCGGTATCTATGTCTGCCACAAGAACCTTTTCGTGGGGAAGAATACCAGCTATATCCATCAGGTCTTTGTCTATGGTAATAGAGCCCATGTAATCAAGCTCAGCCTGGGTCACAACCATCCTGTGTAACTTTGATTTCAGAAAACATCTAAGCAAAACTAAACCTCCGGCCTAATCAAAACATTGTCTATAAGTCTTGTTTTACCTGCAAAAACAGCCACTGCCAGAAGAACTGTCTTTTCAGCTGTTTCAACCTGGAGAAGGGTGTCGGGATCAACGATTTCAGCATACTGAACCCGAAGTTTCGAAGCATTACTTACAGTTTGCAGAAATGCCTCCTTCAGCACGGCGCAGTTTTTCTCGCCACCCCTGCACAGTGATACCGCCTTCTCAAGCCCTGTGTTTATCAGAACCGCCTGTCCTCTTTCCTCAACAGACAGATACCGGTTTCTGCTGCTCATTGCAAGACCATCCGCTTCACGAACAATCGGTGCAGCAACAATATCAACTCCCATTCGAAGGTCGGAGACCATCCTTCTAATAACAGCCAGCTGCTGTGCATCCTTCATACCGAAAACTGCCACCTCCGGCTTGACTATACCGAACAGAACAGCACACACCGTGGAAACACCATCGAAGTGGCCTGGTCGGTACGCTCCACAAAGCCCTTCCGTAATTCCAGATACCCGCACTTCCGACGAAAACCCTTCCGGGTAGACAGTAACCGTATCCGGAGTGAAAACGGCACAAGCTCCTGCTTTTTTCACCTGTTCACAGTCCTGCTGAAGAGTTCTTGGGTATCTGTCAAGATCTTCTCCTGCAGCAAACTGTGTCGGATTAACAAAAATACTCACAACAACCCTGTCCACACTGGCTACAGCGGTTTTTACAAGACTCAGGTGTCCCCTGTGAAGAGCGCCCATGGTTGGAACAAGCCCAACGCTGAGACCCTCTGCCCGCCAGTCGCTGCATAGTGCGGATATAGTTTTTTCACTATCTGTTACTATCAAATCAGAAATCCTTTGTGCGGCATGGGGTTGTAACCCTGTATCCCTCCGGGGTGCATTTTAATGGCCTCCACAAGCCCTTCAAATGAGTTTTCGTTTCCAGGAAAATCAACTGAGTCGGTATTCACAACCAGAACCGGGTACTGTCTGTCCTGTAAAAACCAGCTGTTGTAAGAATCCACCAGCTGCTCCAGCCAGTTCCTGTCCATGTCCCGTTCAAACGCCCTTCCATTCCTGTTGATCCTGTCGATAAGAACACCTGTTGATGCCTGCAGGTAGATTACCAGATCCGGAGAGATCAGACCGGTTTTCAGCTGATCCATCAATCGCTGGTAAAGAGAAAATTCCTGTGGCTCAAGGCTGACTTTTGCAAAAACCGTGCCCCTTCCGAACAGAAAGTCTGAAACCAGATATCTGGTAAACAGATCCGGATGAACAAGCCTGGTCTGCTGTATGTACCTCGCCAGAAGAAAAGAGATCTGTGCCTGAAACCCGTACTTCTTCCGGTTTCTGTAGAACAGTTCCAGGTATGGATTTTCGTCGGTCTCCTCCAGTATAGCTCTTCCTTCAAGCCTTGTTGCAAGCTTTCTGGCCAGAGCAGTTTTCCCTACGCCGATGGGACCTTCTACAACAAGATATCCTGCAGTTTTCAAAGCTGTTCAGCCCCCTGTTACTGTGAAAGCAAATCACTGTGGAATATAATAGAAGAGCCGTCCTGTACCCGCTTTAGAAGTTCAGCAGGTGTGTACCCAAGCCCGGGAACCGCATGGGGCCACACATCACACAGTGGTACAAGAACAAATTTTCGAAAAACCATACGGGGATGAGGCAGTGTCAGTTCCCCTGTTGAAACACCGCCTTCAATAAACAGAACATCCACATCAAGCTCTCTGGAGGCACCGTTTTTCTTAACAGGAACTGAAAACAGACTCTCCACAGACCGGCACAGATACAGCAGTTCAAGGTCGCCGCCGGCCCAGAGGCCACATGCAACACAGTTGAGGAACTCACCGCCTTGAACATCTCCCCACGGTGAGGTTCTGTAAACTGAAGATACCCGGAGATCAGTAACCAGACTGTGCTCTCTGAGAACGGAGATACAGGTTCTGATACTCTGCTGCACATCTCCTTCATTACCACCGATTCCCAGAGCAAAAGCTCTGCGGCCAGTTCCGGTAACCTCAGGTTGCATAACCGCCGGTAATGGAAACTGAAGCTCTTTCCATGGGGGGATCAACCGGAGGAAACATCTTGCCAACTGTTACAGTCCATGCTCCAGGCCATCTCTCCTCAAGCAACTCAAGAATATCACCTGCAAGTTCTTCAATAAAGAGATACTCGGTCTCAACACCGTTCTTCAATGCTGAACACACCAGGGAATAGTCCACAACCGGTTTCCCACTCCTAAAAACCTCGCCTGTCCACTCCAGATCAACCAGCACTCTCCTGGGTTCTATCCTCTCAAAGGGCAATGCACCCAGCCGCAGAGCAAGGGAAATGCCCTCAAGGGAAAGGTTGCCGGTCAGTCTCCTGTTTTCTTCAACCATTTAAGAAGCCTTCCCTTGTGAAGTTCCATCTGCTCCAGTCTTCCCACAGCCTGATGAATTCTGTCTGACGGGATGGTCAGGGCAAAGCGAATGTAACCCTCTCCCCATGTTCCAAAACCACTTCCAGGAGTAATAACAATACCTGCGTGGTTGATCATCTTTCTGGCAAACACCATTGAATCAGCCCCCCTGGGAAGCTTGACCCACACGTAGAAAGTTCCGGGAGAATCTGCAATATCCCAGTTCAGCTTGTTTAGCCCGTCAACCAGAATCTCTCTTCTCTCACGGTAAACTGCCAGCCGCTCCTCAAAACCGGATATATCCATAGCCATAGCAGTTTCTCCGGCTTTCTGAATTGCGGTAAAGATACCGGAATCAATGTTCTCCTTAGCCCCCATAAAGGTTTTTACCAGATTTACACCACCTGCAACAAAGCCAACCCTCCACCCGGTCATATTGAAAGTTTTTGAGAGACTGTGAAACTCCAGGACAACATCGGAAGCACCTGGTACCTGGAGAAAACTCATGGGTTTAACTCCATCAAATCTTATGTGGCTGTATGAGTTGTCACTCACAAGAAGGATGTTGTTAACTCTAGCGAATTCAACCATCTCAGTCATCTGTTCAAGGCTGACAACAGCCCCGGTAGGGTTGTTGGGGTAGTTCAGAAACATAACTTTTGCTTCTCTGAGAACTGCAGGTGGGATCTTCTCGAAATCCGGCAGAAAACCGTTCTCTCCAAGAAGAGGAAGATCCACAGGTATAGCGTCGGCAAGTATTGCCGAAGCTCTGTAAACAGGGTACCCCGGGTTCGGTATCAGAACAAGATCCCCTCGGTTGCAGAACACCATGGGTATATGGGCAATACCTTCTTTTGAACCTATAACAGCAGCGGTTTCACAGCCAACATCAAACTGGCTCTTCATCCACTCCCTGCAGGCATTGCGGTAAGACTCCGACCCGGCTCCATCGGGGTATCTGTGGTTTGCCGGATTGGCCAGTGCAGCCTGCCCTGCTACAACGATCTCCTCAGGTGTTGGCATGTCCGGGTCGCCAATACCGAAATCTATCAGATCCAGCCCCCTCTTCGCCGCTGCCTTTTTTTGTCTGTCAAGCTCGGCAAAGAGGTACGGTGGCAGCTTGCTGAGTCGCTCTGAAGCACTTATCAGTGGCTTTTTCTGCATAAATTCTCCTTTTCAGTTTTGATATGCCGAATATAAGGCAATCAGAACAAACCCACCGAGTCTCCAATATGCAGAACTACACCCATGTAACTCCGTGGTCACAAACCAGTTATTCATCGATAAACAATCAGCTGCTAACTGATCAGATTGTATCAAATGGTCCTTGCCGTAAGGTAACCGTCTCTGATTGCACTCTGCGCATTACCTACTTTTTCAGCGTCACCAATTACCCTTACCGGAACACTGCCCTCCAGTTCCTTACCCAGGGTGTTCACGCTCTTCATCCCGGCAGACACCACTATTACATCTATATCGTTGAATTGAATCTCTTCCCCGTCTCTTATCGCGTGCACGGTTTTCCCGTCTACCTTCTTCACAGTGGTGTGATCGCTGAACACTGTGTTGTTCTCTCTCATCATCTTCAGAGAAAGCAGCTTGGCGATGGCTTCCATGTCCTCACCGAAGTCTGTGGTTCTCTTCACTATGGTAACGCTGTTTTTAAGAGGAATCAAAGCTGTTGCTATATCTACCCCTATAAGACCTCCGCCAATTATCAGTACTTTTTTGTTTTCAGGAAGGTTTTCTTTCAACAGTATTTCAGCCCACTGGTAACTGTTAAGCCCCTCAATATCCAGCTTCGCAGCTTCCGAACCTGTTGCAGCAACCACCTCATCGAAATTGTTCACAAGATCGGCTTTCCCTGCCTCTTTGCGAACGACCTCAATACCATTGTCCTGCAGTTCTTTTATAAAGTACGGTACCAGAGTTCCCATGGATTTCTTGTTGGGTGTAAGGTGGGCAAGAGTAAACTGCCCTCCAAGATTGTCTTTCTCAAAAAGAGTTACATGGTGCCCCCTCTTTTTAAGAGTAAGAGCCGCCTCCATTCCTGCGAGACCACCACCCACAACTGCAATTTTCTTAGACTTTTCAGCTTTTTCCAGAACCTCAGCTTCCATCCCCACCACAGGGTTAACCAGACACTGAAGCCCTTTTCCTGATTTTACACCACCCAGACATCCTTCAGCACAGGCAAGGCATGGACGGATATTCCCCTTCACTGCTCCGGTGTACTTGCCGGCAAACTCAGGATCTGCAACCAGTGCTCTGCCCAGTGCTATGTAGTCGGCACTGTATTTGTCTGTAAGAGTTTTAACATCGCTTTCAGTGTTTATCTGTCCCACATAGATCACAGGAATATCTGCTTCCCGCCTGATTCTGCCAGCGAATTCCCAGGTCTTTCCCTTGGGTACAAACATGTGCTGGAAATACCACGGCGGCGTGTTGCAAACACTTCCTGCCGAGACATGAATCGCCTCCACAGACTTTTCCTTCAGAACCTTTGAAAACTTTACCATCTCATCCAGTTTGATCCCGTCTGGAATCATCTCGTCACCGCTTATTCTCACAACAACAGGCAGCCCGG
>JAGGYZ010000229.1 GCA_021162285.1 Candidatus Fermentibacteraceae bacterium | reverse complement strand
AGGAGTTCCTTTGTGTCGTCATAGTAAACGCCGACAAGAGCACCTTCAACAGGAGCATCTGTTCCATCGGTTACGGTAACCTGAAACGCTCCTGGAACCACCGTTGCAGAATGAGAATTGGAAAGAATTGCAATCGGTGATGTGTCTGTAAAAATATCGGTCTCCGGGCAACCAAACACATGGGCAATGTTCACCATGTCTACACCGCTGGAGCCGAACGAGGTGTAGCATGCAGCTTTACCAAACGAGTGTGCGGCACCAAGGTGGTGTATGTCCTCGGTAAAATAGCCTCGGAAGGTGTGAATCTGAAGAGTATCACCCGGGCCGATCGGTGTGTAGGTGGAGGAACCCATGACATTCACTGCACCTCTTGGGGTACTTACAGTTCCCTCTGAAAGAAATGCTTCTGTAAAGCAGTAGTTACCGTCAAACTCACCGTTCTGACAACCCACGGTAAATACCCAGGGCAACATCCTGCCGTTTGTAAGGCTGGCGATGTTACTTATACTGAAACCGGAAGTAACCCACTTTGTGATGTCTCCGTGGCCTATGTAGTTAATAACTGCAGCTCCGTCGTTGATATCTGCAACGACATTGGCCAGAGAAGGATTGGTTCCACCCAGGGCACTGCAGTAGAATGTTGATTCAAGGGCATTGGCCATGAACAGCTGATGAAGCATCAATGATTCATAAGCTGCATTCATGGGGTTGGTACAGGCCATGCTGAATGCAGTGTTGAACCAGCTGCCCCCTGCTGGCTGGTATGGGTTCAACTCGGCATTTTTAATTTTCCAGGAAATGTAAGCCAGATCATCGCTGTCATTTCCGCTGAGTCGGCCTATGTGCATGGAAGGCAGAACACTGCTGCCCACTACGGCGTACTGGTTATCGGCGGCGTGTGTATAACTGCCCACGTACTGTGGAGAAGGAACAACGTAGTCGTCGCCCACCAGAAGTACATACTCAGGAGGGTTCGGCCAGGTATTAAAGGCATTTACAAGCCAGGCGTCAATCTCGGGAATAGTGGTTCCGATAGTGGCCAGGTCACCTGTCTGAACATCATAACCCTTCTGCTTCTTCCAGTCGATGAGTTCCTGCGCAAGACCCAGCGATTCGGTTGTTCCGATGAAAACATAGCTACCGTCAACGACATCAAGATCGTTTTCAAAACCTATAACCTGCTGATACACAGGAAGAAAACTTCTTGTGTAACCTGTAACTGTACGGTTAAGCTCATTCTCACCGGTTTGATCATCTGCGGTTATCCTGAAAGTAACACTGGTTGTGAGCAGAACCTCACCTGTAACAGGATTTATCTGTACAGGGTTAAACCTTACCCAGGCTACTCTTATGTCTCGGAGTATATCTACATGCTCAATTTCAACTGAAGCCCCAGGAAAGAATTCCGAACTCTGATAAACGCTATTGTCTATTCTGAATTCAGGTTCCGGACCGGACCAGGTGGCAGGTTCCTGCCACGGAGAAATCCTGTAATTCCCCAGTGGAGATGTTTCCTGATTAATGATCTCAACAGTTACATTCCCATGTTCAGGTACAAGGATCATTTTTCTAACAACGGGGAGATCGGGAGAGCCCACCATGCCAAGAAAAGCTCCTGCTGTTGGAATTCTAAATGCGCTTGCATTGCCAAATTCAGGCAGATCGGTATCAATTGCTTCAAGATCGGGCAGATTGAACCGAATTGTTGAACCTTCGGCATCGGTCTGAATGAGTTCAACAACGTCCGGTTGTGACGCATCACGGTAGACAATCTCCGCATTCGCGGACAAAAACGCAGCGGAAAACAAAAGACACAGTAACAGCTTCACAGTAAACCCCCTGATTCAAGCTGGCGTGCTTGGAATGATTCAATCTTTTTGATGGAAGCAGTAGTATAGAATCAGGTTTTCGGCAGGTCAATGTTGCCCCGGGTTCCTGAAACACAGGGTAAACAATTACTTCAGGCTAGTTTCCACCCAGTCCCAGGTACTTTCTTACCGTTTTAGGATCGCACTGCAGAACCCCTGATGGTTTGAGTCTGTTGCCACTGGAGGCATCACTTAAAGCAACATTCAGTTCCATACGATAACTTGATAGCGGCAGTTCCAATTCGAAACAAAAAGAAGCAGGACGGCTCACAAGTAGCCGCCCTGCTTCTTTTATTATCCTGAATGCTACTGAATAATGTCTCCAGCTTCAGTGGCAACGTCGCCAGCTTCTTCAACAAGCTCCTGGCCCTCTTCTACCATCTCGCCAGCTTCTTCAATAAGCTCTTCGCCCTCAACGACTTCTTCGCCCTCAACGACTTCTTCACCCTCAAGGACTTCTTCACCCTCTACAGCTTCTTCGCCCTCTACAGCTTCTTCGCCTTCAACGGCTTCTTCTACATCAGCTGTTTCTTCAGTAGTTACAGCATCGTCAACTACGGCAGCGTCGTCTGTGGCAACTGCATCGTCGGCAGGTTCTCCGCAAGCCATACCAAAGATGGCCATGCTGAGGATCAGTGTTGCGATTGTAAGAAATTTCATCGTATCCCTCCGGATTCTGTTGTACAACAATTCGGTATAATAATCCACCTCTGAACACTGGACCGCCCGGCCCGAACAATCGCAATTATCTAAAGATTGCTAAGCCCGGTCAAGTCTAAGTTCGTTATTCTTCCGGTATTTGCGAAATGAACCTTCGCAGTATCAAACAGAACTCCGCTTCCATGAAGTCTTACCAGCTCCTTGCCGATGCGGTCTACAGAGGCACCAGCTCCCGGTTTAAGATCAACACCGTAGATGGAGGACAGTCTTTCCAGTTCATGGATGTAAACACTTCTTGCTATAATGGAAGCAGCAGCAACCACCGGTTCGCTGTCTTCCGCCCTTACTCTCAACTCTACTGTTGCAGATTTTACCGATAACCACGGCTGGAGTCTCTCAATTTTACAGAATTTGTCTATGATAACTGCAGAAGGCTCCTGTTTTTCTGAAAAGAGTTTTTCAAATACCTTTCCGTGGGCCATAGCAAGGGTATCAAGGCTGTTTCTGCCCTTCATCCTGAAATTGCTGAAGAGCCGGTTGTAGTCTGCAGGCGAAACACTGTAAACTGCATATTTCACATCTGGCATCTCAGTTATTCTTTCGTAAAGCTCACGGATCTTTGCTGAAGAAAGCTTCTTGGAATCTGCTGCACCCATGGCAGTAAGAGCCTTTGCAGTGTCCCGTCGGCAGGCTGTTGCCGCAACTACAAGAGGGCCGAAATAGTCGCCTTTGCCAGCTTCATCACTACCGGCTCGAAGCCCTTCCGGAACGGAAAGAGCAGTTATAGCAGCAGGTGAAACTTCTCCCATAACCACGCCGAGAAGCTCTGCATCTCCTCCGGCCTGTACAGTTGATCTACCCTTTTTCTTTGAGTGGTAAAGGTTAACCTTGCAATGGCCATCAGACCGCTCCAGGGAAAGCTGAACTCCGTAGGGCAACTCCTTCTGTGCAGTCACAGATACCCCGATGGATGAAAGCCTCTTCAGGGTCGACTGAAGATGATCCATCAAACCTGAAGAAATCACTGAAAAGGGTTCTCAACTTCCAGCGGCGTTCCCATGGTGAAGTCTTCGAGCATACATGTTATCTCACCAATTACAATAGAAGCACTCATAAGTACCGGCATGTGTCTTTCGTCGTCGGTAACCCAGATAAAGATCTCACCCTGCTGTTTGAAGAGACCATCACCTCTGAGAACCGGCTGAAGCTGAATGCAGTCAAAAGATCCCGCCCTTGTGCGAATTCTTTCCCTGTCAAGAACCTTTACCTCAAGGGGGTAGTTGTCGTTGTCCACATGAACATCAATGTAGAAATTGCCACCAGGTTCAAGTTCTCTGGTCCTTGCATAGTAGAACGCACTGAGAACATCCAGAGCATGGGGCGGTATTGCCATTTCTGCCAGATCAGGGTCTTCCTCATCAGGATAGTACGCAAAACCTGCTTCCTGGTCAAAGTACATCTCTTCACTGCTGGAAAAGTCACCCTCCTGGAGACTCTTCATGAATGTAAGCGAGTGAAGCTGAACGATGTCCAGAAGTGCTTCGTTGATGTCTCTCACTTCAAAAAAACTGCTGAAAGCAGGGTTGGAACCAGCCTCCGCAGTTATTCTGTAAGCAAGCAGGCCGTCATGATCCACGGGACCTGTAACACTGAGAGTCGCGGTTCCCGCCTTTATTATTCCGTATTCTACACTGAACACAAGCCTCTCGCCGGGACCCCACGCGGTGTTCTCTGCAAACCGTCTCTGGTACTCTCCCCAGTCCCATACAGAACCGTAGGCAAAGCAGGATATCGATACACCGAGAAGAAGAATTAAAACCAGTTTCATACACATCCTTTCGAATAGTCTCTGCAGTATGTACATCACCGGAAACTAAGTTGTTCCAATAACTCTGTCCACCTGCTTCCGGAAGATTTGCCGGTCAAAGCAGCAGCCAGACTTTTCCTTCACCTGTTCCCCTTTTATAAATCAATCGTCCACAAAGCGAAACTGCAATGCAAAGGGGAACCGGATGAAAACTGAAACATCGGAGAGAACTGCCAGAATACACATGCCGCCACTGCACTCTATCATGAACAGAGTAAGGGAGATGCGTTCAACCGGACAGGAAGTTTACTCCATGGCGCAGGCAGTTCCGTGGTACGGCCCTCCGGAACAGGCTGTTGAGGCGGTGAAACAGGCCATGGACAGGAAGTCTTTTCACCTCTACGGACCTGACCCCGGTCATTTATCAACCAGAGCAGCCCTGGCTGGGGAGATAAAGAGAAGGAGAGGAATAGATATTGATCCTCAGAGAGAGCTTCATCTCACCTGCGGAGCAAGTCAGGCTTTTGTAAGCGCTCTTCTTGCTGTGGCCGACCCTGGTGACAGGGCAATAGTGCTTGAACCCTACTATTTTGATCATGTTTTTGCTATTCAGTTTTCCAGCCTGGTGCTGGACTCGATTCCAATGGTTGAAGACTCTGGCTGGACTGTTCCATGGGAAATATTAGAGCAGAGAGTTCCGGGAGCAAAAGTTATGGTTCTGGTGAACCCGGGAAATCCCACAGGAGCAGTACTTTCTGAAGAGGAATTACGGAGGATTGTAAAACTTACCGGGGAAAACAACTGCACTCTGATAATTGACGAGACCTACGAGCAGTTCAACTTTACAGGCAGCTCACACCATCCGTGGATGGAATCAAAACAAGACCATGTTCTTACCCTGGGCAGCTTTTCAAAAAGTTTCAGCCTGTCCGGGTGGCGCCTGGGATACCTGTTCGGAGCTGACCACATTCTGACGCAGGCTCTTAAAGTACAGGATTCTGTGGTGATCTGTCCGTCAACACCGGGGCAGATGCTTCTTGAGGAATGCCTGAACCTGGAAGGGTGGGTTGAGAAAAGATCCGAGGAAGTCCGGTACCGGCTTGACCTCTGCCGAGACGCCATGGAAAAAGCTGAAGGACTGGAGTGGAGAAAAGCAGGCGGAGGTTTTTTCACTCTGGCAAAAACACCTGACACCATTGATGCCTACGCTCTGGCCGAGCACCTTATAAGTAAATACAGCATTGCCGCCATTCCGGGAGATGCCTTCGGCAGCTCAGGCAGACACCATCTCAGATTCAGCTTCGGGTGTCTTTCAGATGAAGAACTGGTACCTGCAATGTCTGCACTGGCAACGGTTAACCTTGACGGTTCTGCTCTCTCAAAAGCTTTTTAAGCAACTGTTTTGCATCACTGAAAAAACTGTTGAACCTGCCATCGATAAAGTCTGCAAAACTGTGCACAGGTCCGTGAAATCCACCGTTTCTGTACACCAGACAGGTGTGTGCGAAAACACCTTCACCCATGTAAACCTTGTCAGGAGCATGTTTGAAGCTGGCCAGAACCAGCTTGCCGTGGTCAAGGTAACCAGGGTCTACGTTTACCAGCCTATTACCGTTTGATGATGTTTCCTTCTCAAGTTCAGCACACTGCGTTTTCCAGCGGGGCAACTCTGACGGGTCACGGAGCGGAGCAAAACAGAACCAGACCCGAAACAGGTCTGCACCCATTTCACCTGTGTAGTAGTCGGTCATATCGAATGCAAAAGGCTCACTGAACAGAACCGACTCTCCCAGCAGAAGCTGCAGCTGTGAAAGAATCCACTTGAGGTGTGAACTGTCTGAATACAGAACACTGACCACAGGCAGGACCGGCGGAAACTGTTCAGGCGCGGACATCAGCTGTTTCCCTGCTTCTGACGTTGAAGCTGCTCCCAGGCAGCACGGGCCACATCCGCGGATACACCGAATGCTTCACTGATCTCCTGCGGGTAATCCCTGCGAATCTTTCGGTTCCTGTTTCCCATGCTGTCAACAATTCTCAGATTCCCGTTGTGCGCACTGATTCTTCCACCGGAAGAACCTGTTCGATTAAGGTAGAGGCTGTTCATCCCCGGAGAATTGAAAGAATCCTTCCAGTACTGAACAAACTCGTCACGGGAAAGCTGGCGGTCTTCCAGATGGTACCTCTTCAGCTTCCTGCCATTTTCTTCGGTGGAAAGCTCCCATCCGCCTTTAACCGGAGTCCAGCACATCTTTCTTCCGGCGGTGATTATTTCACCTGCACCAGCACCGGAGAGCTTGACAGCACCGGGAACGATGTAACCGGGATCCAGAATGAATCTGCCGGCTTCTCCCTCCACAAGCAGGGCACAGTGTGTATTCATCCTGCCATTTATATGACCGGTAAGGGGCCTTGCGTAAAGCCCGCACGCCTTCATAATTGCACCAAGTGTTTCCGTAAGTGAATAACAGGTTCCCCCTGTTCCATTATTCACATACCCGTTCATCACCTCATCAGCCAGTCTTGGACGGTCTTCCCCTGAAGAATGAAGGAGATACTTGGTAAGGTTCTCCCATGGAATCTGTGAAAAAATCTCACCTGTTCTGTGTATGTCTGCAGCACTACTGCCCGGGAGGGTGTTGAAATGCTCAAAAAATATATCAGCTGCTTTTTCCATGGGTTTATTATAATTGCCGCAACAGAAATGAGCGGATATTGAACAAGAACAGATACTATTCCCTTAATTCATATTTCAGAAACACTTTCGGAGAAAAGGTTTACAAGGTAAGCATTGCAGGCGGCTTTACCTGCCCCACCAGAGACGGGACAAAGGGCACGGCAGGTTGCACATTCTGCAACCCTGCCGGCAGTGAGCCTCTTCATTACAAGCCCGGGATGTCTGTTACCCGTCAGCTTGAACTGGCCTCCGAATACGTACGGGAAAGACATGAAACAGATCACTTTCTTGCCTATTTTCAGGATTACACAACAACATACAGAGATGTTAAAAGTCTGGAAAAGCTGTACCGGCAGGCACTGGACTTCCCCGGCATCCTCGGTCTGTCCCTGTGCACAAGACCGGACTGCCTCGATGAAGATGTTCTTGACCTTCTTGAAGATATCTCCCGGGAAACATTTGTCTGGGTCGAGCTTGGAGTTCAAAGCGGATGTGATCTGACTCTGGTGCGCATGAACAGGGGACACACAGTTTATGATTCGAAAAAAGCTTTTGAAAAACTGCACGCAAGAAACATAAGAACCGCCGCACACGTAATTCTGGGATACCCCGGTGAAACTGCAGAGGAAGCCATGACAACTGCCGACCTGGTAAACAGATCCGGCACAGCAGGCGTAAAACTCCAGAACCTTCATGTTGTAAAGAACACACTTCTGGCAGATCAGTACAGCCGTGGTGAATTCACCCTTATGGAGAAAAGCGAATACGCTGAGCTTGCAGCAGATTTTCTAGAACACATCAGACCGGACATTGTGGTACAGCGTGTAACCGGTGAAGCACCTCCCAGAATGCTGGTAGCTCCCCAATGGGCAATCAACAAACTTGCAGTGATGAACAGGGTAAGAAGAGAGCTTATGTACCGGGATTCGTGGCAGGGAAAGCATCTTGGTTACTCCATGGAGGAAATTCCCTCAGTTGCAGACTGAATTCACCGCTGCTGGAACAATCTGAATACCGGAGCGCTATAGGCAGATGTTCGGAGCGGGATCCCTCCTCCTGCAATGAACACCCCTTTCAGGAGTTTGTGTCACGAACAAAGCCCGCCGGGAAAAACACCTGGCGGGTTTTCTTCGCGTATCATGAAACCAATATCCGAAGTTCCAATCGTTGCCCTCCGTTGTGGTTTCTTTGTAGATTAGCCATTCTCCCGTTTTATAGTTTTATTTACCTGTACGGAGGTTCCAGATGATCCATCGAGACACCATTGATTCGATACTGGGTGGAACTTATACCAGCGGTACTGCAACAGTTTACGGCTGGATTAAAACTGCCAGAACCGGCAAGAGCGTTGCCTTTGCTTCTCTCAATGATGGATCGACCTCTGCAAATCTTCAGGTAGTGTTTGACAGAACCTCGTTCCCGGCGGAAAAACTTTCCGCTCTTCAAACCGGTGCGTGCATAAAAGTAACAGGTACCGTTGTTGAAAGTCAGGGAAAAGAGCAGACAGTTGAAATCTCCGCAGAAGATCTTGAAATAGTCGGACCTGTAGACAGCGGGTACCCTCTTCAAAAGAAAAGACACTCTTTGGAATTCCTGAGAACAATGCCCCATTTGCGGTCGAGAACAAACACTCTCGGAAGCGTGTTCAGGGTTAGTCACCATATCTCCATGGCAATACACAGATTCTTTGATACAAACGGCTTCTTCAATGTTCACACACCATTTATAACAGAGAGCGACTGTGAAGGTGCAGGTGAAACTTTTCAGCTTACTACACTTCCCCTGGATCTGCTTCCCGTAAAAGATGGCAGAGTTGAGTATGAAAAAGACTACTTCAAAAAGAAAGCATTTCTTACTGTAAGCGGCCAGCTCGAAGCTGAGCCGTTTGCCCTGTCCATGGGAAAGGT
>JAGGYZ010000250.1 GCA_021162285.1 Candidatus Fermentibacteraceae bacterium | reverse complement strand
GGAACACCGGGAATGATACTCCGGCTGAAGTGGCATTTACAGAGGCTCTTCCAGGGTATACGATTACTCCCATCTACTATTCCGATTTTGTCAACACAGACGCACTGCACTGCAGAAGCAGAAATGTTATCGACCAGTACATGCTTCAGGTTCTTCACACACCTGTAGATACACTGCAGTCGGCCTATGCTGTGAATATTACGGCTTTCATTCAGCCGAATCCAGCAAACACTCTCGCATCTGTCAGTGTTTTCTACCGTGTTGATTCAGGCAGTTTTACTGAAGTTGCCATGACTGCTTCAGGGTCGAATAACTACTCCGCTGTAATTCCGGCAGAACCTGACGGATCCTTCGTGGAGTATTATATCAGAGCTGAAGACTCGTCCGGCAGAGTCAGTGCACATCCTCAGTATGCCCCGGGGACCTGGTTCAACCACTACACGGTTTCAGCTGCAGGTATCTCATCCGGCGGAGTTTCACCTGTAAAAACTGTGATGCTGGGAACAAATCCCTTCAGTTCTTCTCTTGTGTTTTCAGGTGAACAGGGCACTTCTTTTTCGGTGTACGATGGTACAGGCAGAATGGTGTACAACAGCGTTGCAGGGGAAGACGGGCTGATGCAGTGGACACCGGATGCTTCAACCGCCAGCGGTGTCTATTTTGCAAAGTTTGTTCTGGGCAGTTCGGTTTCAACATCCAGAGCTGTTCTTCTGAGATAGCAAAGCAGTAAACACCCCCCTCTCAGTGTTATGAATTTTGGGGGGGGTCATCTGTATCGGTAGTTCAACCAGCCGCCTGTCATAACCAGAAGTGCCCCGGCCAGAACAAAAACAGATGGTACTTCTCTGAAAAAGGCGATCTGCCAGATTACAGAGAAAACAACACTGAGGTATCCGTAGATCGCAACTTTGCCTCCAGGGGCATGCCTGTAGGCAGTTGTCATCAGAACCTGCCCGGAAACACCAGCCAGACCTATTCCCAGCAGAGGAAACAATACCGCCTTTCCAGTAGGTATCACACCGCCTGCAATGGTTCCAGGAAGGAACACAACAACGGTGAGAAGGCTGAACCAGAACACCACTCTAAGCGGAGAGTCGTATTTCCTGAGGGCTCGAAGTGTGGTGTAGGCAGCTCCGGCGAACACCGCCGAGGCAAGTGCCGGGATAACTGCTCCAGACAGGCTGATGCCTGAAGGACCGGCTACCAGAGCAACACCGATAAATGCAGTGAATATGGCAGCGATCTGTATTCTGTTCAGCTTTTCTTTCAGAAACATCCACGAAAACAGCAGAACAAAGAACGGGCTGAGTTTGTTTATGGTTACAGTGTCTGCCAGAGGCAGCCTTTCCAGGGCGTAGAAATAAAGCACCATGCCTGTTGTACCAAGAGCACTTCTGAGAAACAGCAGGCCGGGTTTGCCTGAAACCAGAGATTCTCCGCGTTTTTTCAGCAGAACAAAGGTAACAGCCACTGCCACAATCCCTCTGGCCACAAGTTTTTCACTTGTGGGGATTCCGGCTTCTGCAGGAACCAGTTTAACCGCCAGAGGAACAAGTGACAGAAAAAAGGCTGCCGCAGACATGAAAAGTGCAGCTTTTGTCTCTGTTGTCAAACGGTCACCAGTTTGTACGTCCTGCTTCCAAGCCCGATTCTCTCACCGGCACGAAGCTGTTCTCTGCCGTCTCTGTCAGGTCTGATGTGCAGAAACTTGTCCTCTGCTTCACCGACATCTTCAGTCAGAGAACCAGCTGCCGTAACAAGGTCAAGGGATGCCTGGTCGATTGCCACCGGGTCGGTGGCTGCAAGTACACCGATGTCTTTCACAAGCGGGGGGCCTTCGTTGCTCATGCAGTCGCAGTCGGGAGAGATGTTTATCAGAAAATTAACATACACCAGGATATCTGTAGCCATTGTTGCTGCCAGTGCGTACTCCGCCATCCGCTGCATGAAGGTATGTGCCTCCTGGTTCCAGCTTATGCGGATTGCCCCGGCAGGGCAGCGCTGAATACACTCGCCGCAGCCTGTGCATACTGTTTTATCGATGTTAGCGGAGCTGCCGGACATTGTTATAGCCGAAACACTGCACACGGATATGCATGCGCCGCACATTGTGCATTTTGAGCTGGCAACGAACGGCATGACCGAAGAGTGCTGATACAGCTTTCCGGCTTTTGCAGCCCAGCCCATGCCCAGGTGTTTGATAGACCCTCCGAACCCGGCCAGCAGATGGCCTTTGAAATGGCTGATCATCACTGCACTGTCTGTTCGGGCCAGTACAGCTGCAAGCCGGGCTACCTTTGTTTCACAGTGATCCGGGAGGGCTACTGTGTACTCGTCTGTGCCGGCAAGACCGTCTGCAACAATGAATGGAGGAAGACCCGGCATTCCAAACCCGTGGGAGTGAGCAAGAGAAATGTAGTCCGGGGCGTTCATTCTTCTTCCACCGTAGAGAACTGTTGTGTCTGTGAGGAAGGTTCTTCTTTCTGGAAGATTGAGAGCTCCGATAACCTGTTTTACCAGTTCTGCAGAGATGTAGGAGGAGTTTCCCTCTTCCCCCGGATGTATTTTCACTGCAGTCAGATCGTTGCTGTTTCCAGTAAACCTGTAGGGAGCAAGCAGTTCTCCTAAACCTGTGGTATTCATTTTTTCCACTGGAAGAAATCTCACAGTTTTCACTGGAACCGCCTTTCATGTTTCCGGGAATATAACCCGGCATGCGAACTTCCTTGCTAATTCTGTTTTGCCTGCGTATTCTTACTGTATGAGTAGCTTGGTATGGGTAGAACTTGATGAAGATGGTCCGGATCACAATCTGGATCAGATCAGAAAAAGCAGTGGTTTCAGAGGAATTCACTGTGCAGTTGTAAAGAGCAACGCATACGGCCATGGGGTGAAGGAAATGGTTCCGCTGTTAAGCAGTGCTCAGTGGCTGGCAGTTAACTCCCTGGACGAGGGGCTGGAACTGCGTCTGAATGGCGAGAGCAGGCCTGTTCTTGTTCTGGGACATGTACCGCTCAACAGGCTTGCCGAAGCCCGGGACGGGGAACTCAGGTTTATCGTATGCAACTCCGAAACCCTTGATGCCATAAGAGAGCTTTCCCCTTCAGACAAAACTATCAATCTTCACATAAAGGTCGAAACCGGAACTTGGAGACAGGGAGTTCTTCCGGAAGATGTTCCCGCCATGGCCGAAGAGATTGCAGGGATTCAGGGGGTGGTTCTGGATGGTATCTACA
This sequence comes from Candidatus Fermentibacteraceae bacterium, assembly GCA_021162285.1. Lineage (GTDB taxonomy): Bacteria > Fermentibacterota > Fermentibacteria > Fermentibacterales > JCC-6 > Sabulitectum. The sequence goes on along the minus strand of JAGGYZ010000250.1, from coordinate 3,404 downwards.
CGCACTTTGCCAACATAGAGGATACCCTGAACCACCAGTATGCGGAAATGCAGTTAAGCAGGTTTCAGGACGTTTTACAGATTCTGAAGCAGCGCGGTCTGATGCCGCCAGTTGTTCACACTGCCTGTACAGCGGCAGCAGTGCTTTTTCCTGCGACCCATTTCTCCATGATAAGAACAGGCATCGGTTTGTACGGTCTGTGGCCCTCAAGGGAAACAAAGCTTTCTGCAGAATCGTCTGAGTCCGGGGTTCCTGATCTCAGGCCGGTTCTTTCCTGGAAAACCAGAATAGTTCAGATCAAGCAGGTACCGGCAGGAAGCGATATAGGTTACGGAGGTACCTACAGAACAACCAGAGCGTCCAGAATTGCCGTACTTCCCGTTGGCTATGCAGACGGATACAGGAGATCCATCGGCAATACCGGCTGGGTGCTTGTTTCAGGTCAAAGAGCTCCTGTTGTAGGAAGAGTCTGCATGAACCTGTGTATGGTTGATGTAACCGATCTGTCTTCAGTTCGTCTTGAAGACGAAGTGGTTCTTCTGGGCAGGAGCGGTGGCGAAGAAATTTCTGCTGAGCTTATGGGACAGTGGACAGGCACTATTAACTACGAAGTGGTTACCGGAATCAGTCCCCTGCTTCCGAGAATTGTCAAGAAGGGAGAATAGGTTGTTTATAGAGGTGGTTGGAAACAGCGGCTCAAAGAATGCCGAAAGCAGGCTGGTGTGTATGAAACTTGGAACAAGGGTGCTTATAGACGCTGGCAGTGCCGCTCTTATTCCTGAGGAAGAACTTGATACGGTAGATCTTGTTCTTCTGACTCATGCTCATCTTGACCATATTCTCGACCTGGGTTTTATTCTGGACTCTATGGTTTCCAGAAGAACCAGACCTCTCGTTGTTACCGGCAGCGAAGCTTGTCTGAACATCGTTAAAACCCATTACATGAATGGCCTGCTGTGGCCTGACTTTTCAAAAATACAAATTGAGGGCAGACCTATTTTAGAGTACAGAATTCTCTCCGACGAGGTCTGGACAGATCTTCCCGGAGGGGTTGAATGCATGGCTGTACCTGTTAACCACCCTGCCGGGGCAAGAGGTTTTCTTTTCCGCTATCAGGGGAAACTGATTGTTTATTCAGGTGACACAGGACCGACAGACAAGATATGGAAACTGGCAGGAAACTTCGGAAAACCGGTGGCCGTGGTAATTGAGGTATCATTTCCCGATTCAAAGCGCAACATCTCCATGACATCTGATCATCTGTGCCCTTCTCTTGCTGCTGATGAATTGAAGAAGCTGGGAGCCGGAGACGCTTCCGTTTTTGTTTTTCACATGAAGCCCTGGTTTGCAGGGGAGATACAGAAAGAGCTTAACCTTCCTGGAAGAAGTGTGAGCCTGCTCAAACCCGGAAGCCGAATCGAATTCTCCTGACCTGCTGTGGTGTCAGTTGTTTCCGGTGTTCGTACGCAGGTAGAGAGAAGCCTGGAAGATCGATTTCAGAGTGGAAACTATTAACAGTACAGCAAGAACCCAGACGGTGGCAGTGACAAAGGTTGCAGTGCCCGGGGAAGCAAACAGCACAAGGATTACCGGTAGAACTGCCAGAAAACCAAGCAGTCCGAAGCTGATGCTACCAGTGATCTGGTGACCCCAGTTTCCCTTTACATCTTTCCACGCACTCTTCAGTGCAGTGAATGGGTCGGTTCTGTCAATCACCATTCTGGGTGCAACAAAAAAAGATGCCATGGTCCACATGGTTCCCAGACTGCCTGTAAGCAGGTTTCTTCTGCCTCCTCTGCCTTGAAGCATCTTCAGAGCAAGCCCGACTGTGGCTTCCACCATTGCCCAGGCTGCAATGTACGTGACAACTGCCCATGAAGCTTTAAACCCGTCGGAAAGGGTGGGATCGCCGCCTGCCATTCGTATTTCAGCCCCGGCAATAACTGCGCAGTTAAAGAATGTTATCACAAAATAGTTAAAGAAGTAGAACAGGAAAGCAAGAACAATAAATCCCGCTCTGTTGTTGATGTATATATTCTCTACGCTGTTTCCGCCTGCAGACAGGGGGAAGTAAAAACTTGCACTGACAAGCAGGCAGAGAATTCCGGAAATCAACGGAAAGATCATCAGTTCCTTGTCGGCCATGAGTATTTTCCAGCTTTTTTGAACAGCGTCAAGGGTCTGTGATATCACATTCATCAGGTATAACCTCTCCATTGCTGATGCCGCCTGTGTTTCGTATTCTCTGCACATGAGAACAGCGAAACCTTTTACAGTAGAAAATCTCCCGGGCAGCAGTGTGTGTCTTCTTTCACACTATGCTGCCGTGGACAGTGCATTCTCCTCTACGTTGAAGATAATACACAACTGGTCTGTTCTGCATTCTGTTCTCGGCCCGCAGCATGGATTCTGGGGAGAGACCCAGGACAACATGATAGAATGGGAAGGCTACATTCACGAAAAGTACGGTGTGCCGGTGAACAGCCTGTACGGAAAAACACGGATTCCCACAGATAAAATGCTGGCAGGGGCAGACTGCGTGCTCATCGATCTGGCAGACATCGGCAGCAGATACTACACCTACATCTACTCAATGGCTTTCACAATGCGCAGGTGTGCAGAGCTCGGCATCCCCGTCGCAGTGATCGATCGGCCCAATCCCCTGGGCACATCACAGGTTGAAGGTCCCATTCTGAACATGGAGTTCTCTTCCTTTGTAGGCCTTTATCCCATTCCCGTGAGGCATGGTTTAACCATAGGCGAGCTTGCCCTGCTGTTTGCAGAAATTGACGGACTTCCGGAACCGGTGATTCTTTCATTGAAGGGCATTCAACCCTGGGTTATGCCTTCACCGAACATGCCCACTGTAGACACTGCTCTGGTTTACCCGGGAATGTGTCTTCTTGAAGCCACCAACCTTTCAGAGGGTAGAGGTACCACCCGTCCCTTTGAAATATTCGGTGCGCCCTGGCTCAACCCGTGGGAACTGTGTGATGAGTTGAACAACTCTCCGTTTGTCGATGGAGCAGTTTTGAGGCCGCACTTCTTTATTCCCACCTTCAACAAACATGCAGGGGTCAAGTGTGCCGGGGCACAGATTCATGTAACAGACACAGCGAAGTACAGGCCGTTCAAGGCAGCTCTGGGCATTCTGAACTACTGTTTCAGGAAAGGGGAAACAGCCTGGAACAATCCTCCGTAAGAATACGAATACAAAAAGATGCCAGTGGATATTCTTGCAGGCGGCAGCCATGTGAGGTTTGCAGTTGATGCCGGGGATGTCCGCGCTCTGATCGAGCTTTCTGAAACTCCGTCTGAAGTTTGGAAGAAGACTGTAAACAATGTGATAGACCAGCCGGACAGATTCTTGTTCAGATGATTCCCCCCTGTTGTATATTCCCCTG
>JAGGYZ010000163.1 GCA_021162285.1 Candidatus Fermentibacteraceae bacterium | reverse complement strand
CTCTGGGATAGAAGTTACAATAAAATATGTTTTCCCCAGAGAATCCATGAAGGGTGAGATTTGAACGAAAGATCTTCCTTTTGAGCACTCCAGTTGAAATTCAACCACAGAACCAATATCCCAATCTGATCCATACAAACTGTCTGCGTAGATCCCGACACAATGAATAATACTGTCAGCATTTTCGCTGGCCGGGGCCAGGGTATACTCCAGATTGTATTCCGGGTTTACGGAAGACGCAAGAACATCACCACTGCTATCTGTGATGAAAGCAATCCCAGTCGTTCCTATTTGAAGATTTCTTAAGAAATTACTGAGCTGGGAAAGGAATACATCGCAGGCAACAACTCCAGCAAAAACACCTTGTGGATCTAGAACTGCCATGCTTGTTGATATTGATATTTCATTCCCGGTATAAACCAGATATGGATCATTCCTAAGCACAGAACCGCGTGCGTCAGAGGACTCAATAAACCATGACCGGTTCCTGGCATCAAAGTTATCTAACTCGTTAAGCAACTCGATCGGATTGCCCTGTAAGTCGCACCGGTACTTATAGAATTTTCCAGCAGCGTAATTCTCTGTTCTAATTGTGTAAAGTTCACCGGACGTTTCCCGCCCTGCATCAGAAATTCCTCCAGCAGTATTTCCCAAATATATACTGCTGACAGATGGATATATCTCAACCAGCTTGAAAAACCATTTTTCCATTTCCACTGGATCCAGAGGATCCAGAAAACCTTCACCTATAAGATCGGAAGTAAGAACACACAATATCTGCGGTGTATTCAAGAATTTATTGATGCGGGAGCTGATCCTGCTGGTTATTTCTGTTCTCAAAGCGCGAGATACGGTTGTAACTGCCAGCTTGCCATTACGCATGGAAAAGTATCCCACAAGAAATATCGAAGCAACAACAAGAAGAATTGTTGGAATAACGATCATTCTTCTCAAAGAGATTGTTCTGGAATTCAAGTGCACATCTACCTCATTTTTCATAACGCAAGATAACGGAGAGAAGCCAGTTTCGCCAGAGGAGACCCGGTCTAATGCCGAGAGATATTTTCGGTCAGGGTTCTGTTTACTTTTCTGTTCGCTTCCAGGGACCGTTTGTCATTCCCCGTTCCCATATGATTTCCATTATTGACCATGAGGAGATCGCAAACACCAGCCCGGCCATCATACCGGAAAACCTGGTTCCAATCAGTGCTCCGGCAACGATCACACCGCCGGAGATTGCTGCCATCACCAGTAGCAGAAGAGTTGAAGCAAAAGAAGTTGCTCCCCATTTATGAATGAAACGAACCCTTGTAAGGTGTGTTCCCCAGGCAACCAGGGGGTATCCGATAAAACCGAGAATTGGAACTGGAATTCCCGGTATGAAAAAAACCATTACCAGCCAGACTGCAATAGTTGTAAGGTAGATCCAGACGGCGTTTCTGGCATGAGCCTTGTACCATCCAAGTTGCTCGGCTATTTCACCGAGAGATGTCCATATAAATACGCCTCCCACAACTCCGAGGAACAATTTGTGAGTGGTTTCCTTCAGAAAGAAAGCAACCGTAAGAGACGCAGTAGCAAGGGTTGCAATAACAATAAATGACACAAGAGAAAAATTGCTGAATCGTTCATTGCAGCTTGTAAAAAATCTTGCTCCAAGGAACTGAATCAGAAGAAATGTTGCAAGAGCATAAAAAGAAAACAACAGAGCAGATGCAGGGCTGGGCTCACTGGCGTTGACCGTCAGTGTCAGAATGTTGAATAGTTCCATAGTTACTTCCTTTCCAGATGTGGGAAACTAAATAAATTTTGTCTGTAGTCAACCCTTTGGGAAAGAGAAAACATGAGGTTTGTTTCAGGTGTTCTGATATTGGGTATACTGATTGGCAGCTCCTGCGATCACGGAGGAATATCTCCTGTACCGGTTGATACAGGGGAGGAGTATCAGGTTATTCATCAGGGACCATGGTCTGTTGAATTCCATCCGGTAAATGAAACGCTTATGAAACCGGAGCTTGTGATGGTTGCAGTTTTAACCGCCGACAATGGCAGTGAAGTTGATTCTCTGAACTACGGCAGCGCTCTTCCGGATTCGCTGCGGTTCAACAGAAAATGGTACATCGGCGGTTCAGCAGTTCTTGTGTTTTCCATTACAGTGCCGGACAATGGAGACGAACAGCTGGTCTCTATGGCGGAAACCGTCTGCAGTGAGGCTTTAATACTACGGCCTCCCGGGTTGAGATCTGTTTTTCTTTCAAACCGAACAGGTTCTGAAATAGATCTGGAAAGAGCTGCTACTGCCGTAGAGCCTCCTCCCGATGTTACCCACCACATTATGGTTTACTACCAGCAGGACTCCACCGGTACTCTTCTTGAAACCATCGATTCGCTGGTTGTTGACTTCCGGGAGAGTAACCTGGATTCCCTTGCCTTTACTTTTATTCACAGAGACACGAGTTCAGTAATTTCTTCGACTGCAGGTATATTCAGAAGAGACAGTACCCCGAATCAGTATTTCTGTTTTGCAGATTCTTCGGGAATGTACACAGGTGTATTCCGCAACCATTTCAAGATAAACATTCCGTATCTTGATTCCCGCGGTGCAGTCTGTGTTCAGTCAAGGCTTACTTCCGCCTATCTATCCGGGGATGGCTACTATCCTGTTTCATCGGAACCTGCTGGATACCATGTACGTATGTTTCTTCCAGATTCAATCACATCCTGGACCCCTCTTGCAGGGGGCGAATTACCCGGGGAGTGGTATTCTCTTCCAGGCGGAATAGTAGGCGGGCTTCCCATAGCCATAGGCAACTACACGGAAGGTCTTATAGCTCCACGATACAGGATGCTTGTTCTCTCAGGTTCCCCGATTTCTTCTCTGGACAGTCTGGCTGTTGAAAAGATCACTTCAGTACTTCGCAGCACCATTGACTTCCCCTCTGCTGAATTCAGTTTTGTGGAAATAATAAATCCCGGTGGTCCTGTTGTTACTTCCGCCTTCGGTGGAATGATGTTCTCCAGAGGTTCTCTGGAGAGTCTGGTTGATGTCTCCATGTGGGATGAGAGCATGGTAAACGGAATTGTGCCTGAAGGATGTGACATCATCACAGGTGCGGCAGGGGGTATTCTTTCTCAGTCACTTCATCTGGATCCAATTATTTCCAGGATGCTGGCAGCCTGGATTCCTTTGAGATACTTCGCGGAGAATACTGATGATGAGACTGGAATTGAAGAGATAAGAAAAGTGTATTTAAAGTACTATCTCTTCCATACTCAGAATCTTGGAGGAAGCGGAAGCACACCACTGGTTGCAGAGTATGCTCTCGGTGATCCCATGCTGAATCAGTCACCGCTGAAACCCTTTGTAACAGGAGGCAAAGGTGTGATAGTCATGGAGTATCTCAACTCACTGAGAATGGTGAACAGGCTGCCGTACATGCTCCAGAACTTTACGCATGCTTCAAGCGGTAACTTCTGGCAGAAAATTTCACTTAGTTTAAGGGTGTACGAAGGTACTGCTCACTACCATCTCCTGCGGGCTCTCCTGTACCAGCCAGGGATCCCGCAGATCAGTGTTAGATGGTGGGAGGAAGGCGGCAAACTGCTTCTCACCATGACTGAAATTCAGCCTGGTCTCCAGTTTAACATTGAATTTGACAGATGCCGTCTGTACCTGTCAGACACCACAGTTGTCAGAACACTGGTTCCTTCCGGTGAACCGGGGTTGTTCCAGTGTCCAACAGACCTTCCCGGTTACGGTGAAATTACTGCCATAGACCTCAACTTCAGAGGTGTTGTCCCGGCAGATCTTATGTACACCAGAGTGACAGGTACAGGGGTTGAATGAAGCCGCAGAAGGAAATATCGAACCTTTCCGAGCTGATTAGAAAGTACAACAGACAGTACTATTCCGAAAACGGCTCCAGTATTACGGATTCAGACTATGATGCTCTGATGAATCGTCTCCTGCTTCTTGAGAAGCAATACCCTGAATTCAAAACACAGGATTCACCCTCGGCCAGGGTTGGATCTGTCCCGGTGTCCGGGTTTGCAGCAGTTGTTCACAACCCGCCTATGCTCAGTTTATCAAATGTGTTCAGCAACGAGGGGTTTCTTCAGTTTCACAACCGGATTCAGAACGAATTGAAGGTAAACTCGGTGGAGTATTCTGTAGAGCCTAAGCTGGACGGTGTTTCTCTTTCTCTTGTGTACAGAAACTCTGTTCTGGTAAGAGCAGGAACAAGGGGTGATGGAGTAAACGGTGAAGATGTCACAGAAAATGCAAGAACCATCCGCTCCATCCCGCTGAGGCTTAACTCCGGTCAACCGCTGGACACCGAGGTCAGGGGAGAGGTCTTCTTTAAAACATCCAGTTTCCTGAGGATGAACAGCGAGAGGAAAGACAACGGGAAACCAGTTTTTGCAAATCCCAGGAACGCTGCCAGCGGATCGCTCAGACAGCTTGACAGCAGCGTAACAGCTGAACGTCCGCTTTCTTTTATTGCCTATGCCTCAGGTGGCAGTTCCAGTAATATTAAGACCCAGGCAGAGTTGTTGAAACAGTTTCATCAGTGGGGTTTTTCGGTAAACAGCGAGAACAGGATCTGCACAACCGCTGAGCAGGTGACAGCTGTGTACAACAGCCTTGTTGAAAAGAGGGCAGACCTTCCCATGGAGATTGACGGTGTGGTCATCAAACTCAACAGTTTCTCTCACAGAGAGCTTCTGGGTTCTGTCTCCCGTTCGCCCAGATGGGCCACTGCGTGGAAATTTCATGCTGAGGAGTTGTCTACCGTTCTTGAAAGAATTGAAATTCAGGTGGGGCGCACAGGCAGATTGACACCGGTGGCTGTTCTTGAGCCGGTACAGGTTGGCGGTGTAACTGTATCAAGAGCAACGCTGCATAACCAGGATGAAGTACTGAGAAAAGATGTAAGAGCCGGAGATATAGTGCTTGTGCGCAGAGCCGGAGATGTTATACCAGAGGTGGTAAAGAGCATTCCCCCAGTTGATGCAACTAGAGGGGCTGCCTTCGTGATGCCGGATAAGTGTCCGGTTTGCAGAGGTCCTGTGGTACAGCCGGACAACGAGGTCAATCTCTACTGCATCAACCCGTCGTGTCCTGCCAGAATCAGACGAAGTCTTCAGCACTGGGCTTCACGCAAGGCTCTGGACATAGAGGGAATGGGGCAGAAGCTGTGTGAGCAGCTTGTTGATTCAGGGATGGTACATTCTATCGAGGATATCTACAGTCTCAATTACCACGAACTCACCAGCCTTGAAAACATGGGCGAGCTCAAAGTGTCAAAACTGTTTGCCGCTCTGGAGCGAAGCAGAAGTGTATCACTGAGCCGCTATCTCACAGGGCTGGGAATCCCCGGGATCGGAGAGGTGGCATCCCGTGACATTGCGGCGGAATTTACAACAGTAGAAGCCCTTCGAAATGCTGCAGAGGAAGAGCTTATGGCTGTAAAGGGTGTGGGGCCTGTTGCTGCTGCTTCTGTAAGAAGGTTTTTTACCAGCCCGGTAACTTCTGCTGTGGTACAGCATCTTCTTGATGCCGGGTTTAACCCGGTTGAAAAGAGCATCAAGCGGGGTACTTCACTTGTCGGTGAGACGGTTGTTTTCACAGGGCAGCTGTCTTTAACCAGACAGGAAGCCGGAAGGATTGCGTCAGCAGCCGGAGCAAAGGTTACCACTGCAGTCACAGGCAGCACAACACTGCTTGTTGCAGGAGAGAACGCAGGCTCAAAGCTGAAAAAGGCCCGGAAACTTGGAGTGAAAATCCTGTCTGAAGATGAATTCATGGTGCTGGCCGGAAAAGCAGACAGTCAGGAATGAACACTACCATTCAACATGAAAACGTGTATATATATACGAAATGAAGCGGTGTTGTAATCCTGAGGAGGTTGGAATGTCTGGTTTTGTGAAGTTGCTTGTTTGTGTTGTTCTTGTTACCGGCTTTGCTTATGCGGATACTCTGTTTCAGAATGACGAATTCACAGGAACAGCAGAACTTGTGTCGTCGGATCTGCAGAGTATTACAGTAAAGTTCAGTCTGACTTCTCTGGAAAACGAAGGTTCTGATCTCAAGTGTGTTCTGCGGGTTCCCGGTGAGGGTATCTCAGCGGTTCCAGGTCTTCCTGATATGCCCGATGTTAGAACAATGGTACAGGTTCCCGACAGAGGAAGAGTCAGTTATGAAATACTGAATACGGAATCATTTTTTATACATCTGCCCGGGGAAGTAGTTCCGTTTCAACCTCTGCCTGTTCGTGGAGAGCCGAGGCCGGAGTTGCAGTCTGATGAGGAATTCTACAACGGCGGGGTTCGCTGGCCCTCAAGCCCTGTGGATATTGAGTCTGTTGAAATACTGAGAGATATAAGAATTGCCAGGGTGGGATTTCTGCCGGTGAGCTGGAACCCGTTAACCGGTAATCTGGAAGTAACCAGGTCGGTAACTGTCAGGTTTTTTGTAACCGATGAACAGGGAGAGAATGAACTGCTGCGGTCGAGTAACGATATAACACGCAGTTATATACCTTTCTACAGAGATGTTGTCGGGTTTGATTCCTGTGGAAATTCTGTTGATGGCTGTTACCTGGTGATTTCAACACAATCGGGAATTGACGCAGTCAGTGACCTTATAGACTGGAAGAACAGAAAGGGTTTTGAGGTGGTTACCGGAGTAATACCGGAAATCGGAACAACACCTGCAGAAATTGATGCTTACATTGAAGACGCTTTCAGCACATGGCCTGTTCCTCCGGAGTACATTCTTCTTGTGGGGGATGCTGATGTGGTCCCATCCCCTGTATACAGCGGTCATTCTGCAGACAATATCTACGGCGTAATCGGGTCCGGCTGTGTGCCGAGTATTCATGTAGGAAGGCTTTCAGGGGAAAACAGCTCTGACCTCGGGTATGAAGCATGGAAGATAGTGCAGCATGAGATGTACCCTTTCGAAAGCGGGAGCAGCTGGTTTCAGAAAGGGATCAGTGTGGGGCACACAGAGTTTACAGCCAACTCATGGGACTATATGGAGTACATGATGGCTGCTGGAATGGATCCGATATGGTTCTGCGAAAACGGAGGCATTACACCTACTGTGGCGGCGCTTACAGACACGATTAACAGCGGTGTTTCAATTTTCGGTCTGTGCGGCCACGGTAATGTAACCACGATTTTCCCTCCGGGTTTCAGCGTTTCCGATGTTGCTGCCTTAAGCAACGGTCGGAAACTGCCGTGGTTCGCTCTGGTCGCATGCCAGGTGGGAATGTTTGACGGCCACTACTGTTTCTGTGAAGCTCTTATGGGCGAAGGGTCAATTGGAGATGCCCGGGGTGGAATAGGAGCCATGGGCCCCACCACGAACAGCCCCTATGGAGCTGCTGACTCTCTTGTCAAGTGGATATT
>JAGGYZ010000189.1 GCA_021162285.1 Candidatus Fermentibacteraceae bacterium | reverse complement strand
GTAATTGTGCTGGCGGATACATTTCCCGGAAGGTCGTCCCTTATCATTGAGATCCGCTCGGTGAGCTCCATGGATGCCACATCCATATCGGTACCCTGGGCAAAAGAAACCGTAACTACACTTCTGCCCTCGCTGGATGAAGACGAAACATCCTTGACACCCCGCAGCTGTCTGGCGGCTTCCTCGATGGGTCTTGTAAGCTGTTCGCACACAGCTTCCGGGTCTGCACCGTACCAGCCGGTTACCACATTCAGCTCGGGAAGAGTTGTGCTTGGCGAGCCCTCAATGGGAATCCGGAAAAAACTTACCGCAGCCAGACCCAGAAGAGCCAGGAAAACAATGGCGGTTCCACGGGGTCTTTTGAGAATACCGGCAATCACGACTGGCTCTTCTCTCTCACCAGTACGCTGTAAAGAACCGGAACAACAACAAGGGTAAGAAGGGTGGCAACAGAGATTCCACAGATAACTGCTATGGCCAGAGGCTGCCTCAGTGCTGCTCCCTCACCCAGGCCAACTGCCATGGGAAGAAGACCCAGCACAGTTGTTACCGTTGTCATAAGCACAGGTCGGAACCTGTCTCTTCCTGCATCTATAACAGCCTGTCTTACCGAAAGGCCGGTCTTGCGCAGCTGGGTGATACGCTCTACCAGCAGGATTCCGTCATTCACCACGATTCCCGACAGAATAACAAGACCGATACCGGAAAGAGCGTTCCAGCTCTGTCCGAAAGCAGCAAGACCTGCAACTACTCCTATTACACCCAGAGGAACTGTGATCATTATTATCAGAGGTTCAACAAAGGACTCGAACTGAACAGCCAGAAGAACATAAACCAGAGCTATGGCCAGCAGCGCAGCCAGAATTAGACTTGAAGCAGTTCTGCTCATCTCTTCTATTTCAGCACCTGTTCGAAGTTTTACAGGCTCGCCGCGGAGAACGGAATCTGCCAGGTCTGTGATTACTCCAGCGGTTCCGGCCATGTTGGTTCCGCTGCCCTGAATGAAAACACCCACTGCTCTGTTCCCCTGGTAGTGCTCTATGAACCCGGGAGTCTGCCGGACAAAAGTACTCACGATCCTGTCTACCTGAATCAGAGTTCCGTTTGCCTGAACAGAGCGCTGTAACAGAGAATCAACAGGTATCCCCTCCCCGCTGCCTGCAAGCAGCATTACATCGATCTTTTCATCCTGACGGTAGTAGGTGGTTGCTACAATACCTCTGGAAAGGCTTTCAAGATAGTCTGCAATATCATCTGCAGAAATACCCAGAAGCTCGAGAAGTTCCCTGTCCGGTCTGACCACGATTTCAGGTTTGCCTGGCAGGAAGTTTACATCTGCGCTTACAACACCGTCTATTCCGTTCTGCGAAGACTCTGCAAGAACCTGTGCCGCCTGAAGGTCTGTTTCTATGCTTTCACCTTCAACATAGATGGTGAAACCGCTTCCCCCGCCGAGTATCTCCCCCAGAAGGGTTCCTCTGGGCCCAACCTGAAGGGGAAAGCTGAAAACCTCATCCCAGGCATCACGGATGGGTTGAATGGCCATATCTGCATCGTGTGCATTCTCAAATTCGCTTACAGACAGGGCGTCAACGCCTTCATCAGCCCGAACACCAATACGCCCGCTGGTCCACTGCGCTCCGGCACCGGAAGCCATCTCGCTTACCGCTGAAGAAAGATCAACGAGTTGCTGCATTGATGTTCCCTCAGGTGCGCTGAAAGTCATTTCGAGTTCACGGGCAGGTGTGTCGGGAAGAAGCTGCATTGGAAGCAGAAGCGCTCCGAGAAAAGCGGCAGCAGTAATCAGAAAAGTGATAACAAGCACTCTTTTACGCCTGTTCAGAAACCGGTCCATGGTGATGGCATATCTGTCTTTCATGCCGCCGGTTACATCTTCTGTTACCTTTGTTTTCCTGATACGGGATGCAAGGGCTGGAATAACCGTTACTGCAACAAGCAGACTTGCCAGAAGAGCGGATCCAACAGCCAGCGCCTGATCACGGAAAAGCTGGCTTGTAATTCCCTCCATGTACACAACCGGAAAGAAAACCACAATAGTGGTAAGGGTGCTGGCCACTATGGCCGGGCCTACTTCTGCGGTACCTGAAGTAGCTGCGCTTACTCTGGCTTCACCCTTTTCCCGCCTTCTGGAAATGGCTTCCAGAACCACAACAGCGTTGTCTACCAGAAGGCCTGTACCCAGAGCCAGCCCCCCCAGAGACATGATGTTGACAGTTACACCGGCCAGGTAAAGAAAGAACAGGGCAAGTGCAATACTGAGGGGAAGGGAGAGACCGAGAATAAGAGGACTTTTCCAGTCCCGGAGGAAGAAGAAAAGAACTCCAAAAGCAAGGATTCCACCGAGTATAAGAGCCTCTACAACTCCGCCTATCGATTCTTCTATAAACTCTGCATCGTTCTGAATTATTTCAAGAGTAACACCTTCGTGGGTCTGGTTCAGCTCATCGAGTATGGCCTTTACCTCTGAGGCCACCTCGACGGTGTTGGCCTCTGCCATCTTCCTTACTCGAAGGATGATTGCCCGTTCTCCGTTGTAGCTTGCCCACTCAGTAGGAGGTTTCTCTGCTATATAGACATCTGCTATTGAACCCAGAAGCAGAGGTGTTCCTCCCAGTGTGCCTACAACTGTATTCTCTACATCTTCAAGGGACTCAAATTCTCCCTGGAGAGACAGGAAAAACTCCTTGTCACCGTCGCGGACCTGTCCGCCTGAAGAGGTTGCATTCGCTCCGTTAATTGCAGCAGCAACACTGGCCGGATCAATTCCCAGCTCCTCCACTGCTCCGTCGCGAAGTCTTACATAAACTGCAGGTGAAGCCTCTCCGTCAATCTCGCACGCTGCAACACCATCTGCCTGTTCTATTCTGGTGGCAATTACTCTTCTTGAAAAATCGGTGATGTCCGTCCATCCGCCGTCCATTGTGAGGAGTATCTCCATGAAAGGTCTGCTTGACGGATCGTAATCGACTATTGTGGGCCTTTCCGCAGCGTCGGGAAGTGACCAGCTGGCAACATCCAGCTTTTCGCGGACCTCCAGCCTGGTGTAGTCCATACTGGCTCCCCAGTCGAACTCCAGTGTGATCCTGCTCATGTCGCCGTAAGACCTTGAGGAGTACGAACGAAGCCCCCTTACTCCTGCAAGTGCATTCTCCAGTGGATCGGTAACAAGCCGCTCTACCTCGTACGGGCTTGATGAAGGATACCTTGTTTCAATGGATATTCTGGGATACTCCACAGAAGGCAGAAGGTCCACCGGCATCTGAAG
>JAGGYZ010000181.1 GCA_021162285.1 Candidatus Fermentibacteraceae bacterium | reverse complement strand
CTGCACTCAGTCGCGAGACCTGGGGTGGAATCAAGGCTTCCTTCTAGAATCGTTCCTGTTTTTGGGGAGAGCTTCGGCTCTCCCCTTTTTGATACAGCTGAGTTTACCATCAACTTCGGACTAGACCCGGCGATACAGGAAAGGGAGCCCGCTGTGGACTCCCTTTTCTGTTGTTTATGACTCACTGACTATCAGTAAGACTTGTTCGCCTCTACCATTTCCTTCACTTTCATAAGACGGGTGGTGTTACCCCGTTCCATCTCATCAAGTTTAAGACGGATGTATCTTATTGCCTGGTTGATCTCCGGTATCATTACATACTCCAGAGAATTCACCCTGCGCCGCGTGGTGTCAATTTCCTGTGCGATAAGAATTATCGCTTTTTCCTGTTCAGCCAGGCGGATTATTTCCGGAAGAACCTTTTTGTAAACTTCCAGGGCCTCATCAAGCTCGGGGGGCGTATCGTACATACCGTAATTTCTCACCCTGCCCTCAATCGAAACCTTGAACACAGGAAGGGTAAGATTCATTACTCTTCTTGTGGTTGAGTTTACAACAGCTCTGGCTCCGGGGTATCGAAGGGCGTCAAGAAGACCCTCTTCCTCCATTGCAGCTCTGGCAAACAGAAACTCGCCGTAGGCTACTCCCAGCTGGTCCTCCAGTTTCGCCCGGGCTCCCTCATACTGTCCAATAAGAATCTTGAACTGACGCATGAGCTCATCGAGCTTGTCTTTCAGCAGCTTGTGCCCTTTTTTTGCCAGCTTGAGACGCTTCTTAAGCTGAAGCATCTCCATTCTGGTTGCTCTTACTTCAATCGCCATCTGTCTGGCTTTCATCTACTGGCCAGTATTTGTCCAGGTTTTCCGGTCGAACACGCTTCATCTCAGTTCGGGGAAGCAGCTTGAGAAGTTCCCAGCCAAGATCAAGGGTTTCAATGATACCCCTATCCTCGTGCTCTTCCTGACTGATGTAGCGTTTTTCATACTCGGCGGCAAAGTTCAGATACTTTCTGTCGAGTTCACTGAGTGCTGCCACTCCCAGAATCACTGAAAGCTCTCTTGCATTCTTTCCTGCAGAGTAAGCCGCCATAAGCTGGTTGAAAAGGTCGGCATGGTCTTCTCTGGTTTTGCCCTTACCAATTCCCTTGTCTTTCAGGCGGCTGAGAGATTCCATCACATCCATAGGCGGGTAGATGCCTTTCTTGTGCAACTCTCTGCTCAGGATGAGCTGCCCCTCAGTAATATAGCCGGTAAGATCCGGAATGGGATGCGTTTTGTCGTCTTCCGGCATTGTAAGAATGGGAATCTGGGTAATTGAACCCTTTCTTCCCTTGATTCTTCCCGCGCGCTCGTACAGAGAAGCGAGATCTGTGTAAAGATAGCCGGGGTAACCTCTTCTACCAGGCACTTCCCGTCTTGCTGCACTTATCTCACGAAGAGCATCGCAGTAGTTTGTCATGTCTGTCATGATAACCAGGATGTGCATGTCCTTCTCGTAAGCAAGGTATTCTGCCGCCGTAAGTGCCATTCTGGGCGTACTGATTCTTTCAATAGCGGGATCATCTGCAAGATTCAGGAAAACAACAGCCCTGTCCATGGCTCCTGTTGCCCTGAAGTCTTTTATGAAATAATCCGCTTCCTCAAATGTGATTCCCATGGCGGCAAAGATAACGGCAAAGTTACCTTCTCCGCCTTTAACCTTGGCCTGTCTGGCAATCTGAGCGGCAACGGCGCCGTGGGGCAGACCGTTGGCGCTGAAAATAGGCAACTTCTGCCCTCTTACAAGGGTGTTGATCCCGTCAATGGAACTGAAGCCTGTCTGTATGAACTCTGCGGGATAATCTCTGGCATAGGGATTTATTGGTGCTCCGTTGATGTTGTTCATCTTTTCCGGAACGATTGGAGGATCGTTGTCGAAAGGCGGACGCGGGCGCCCCTGTCCATCAAAAACCCTGCCAAGCATTTCTGTGGAAACGCCGAGTTCAACTCCCTTGCCGAGAAACCTTACCTTCCCTGTTTCAAGGTCGGTACCGCTTGAACCCTCAAACAGCTGAACCAGGGCACGGTTGCTGTCTATTTCAAGAACCTTGCCGTGACGCAGTTCACCGCTTGCAAGCTCTATTTCCACAAGCTCTTCGTAGCTTACATCTGTTACCCGGTCCACCAGCATCAGGGGGCCGGATATCTCCACGGTCGTTTTGTACTCCCGTATCATCTCTCAACCTCCTTTTCTAGTCGTTTTCAAGCTGTATTTTTTCGTTTACAGCTGTGGTTATCTTTTTCTGCAACTCCAGAACCTGTTCTATATCATCCTCGTGCATGTAGCGCATCTTCGCTATATCCTCGGAAAGAGGAAAATCAAACAGCACCCTGGGATGCACCTCTGCGTTGATTGCCCTTGTCATCTCGTCGTAAGTGTGCAGAATTGTCGTCAACATCAACTGCTGCTTCCTGCTGGAAGCGTATGTATCAACTGGGTGAAATGCATTCTGGTGAAGATAGTCTTCTCTGAGGCTTCTGGAGGTAAACAGAATCAGCTGATCCTCTGGAGAAAGACTCTCTGCTCCAACCAGTCTGGCTATTTCAAGAAGGTTGGACTCATCCTGCAGAAGAGCCATTGCTTTTTTCACTGAAAGAACCCAGTCTGTACCCATGGTTTTGTCGTAAAACTCCTTGAGATTTTTGGTGTAGAGACTGTAACTGTCCAGCCATCCGATAGCCGGAAAGTGGCGCATGTACGCAAGCTCTGCCTGAAGACTCCAGAAAACCTTCACCACTCGCAGAGTTGACTGAACCACCGGGTCGGATAAATCACCACCTGCCGGGCTGACAGCACCAACAACGGTAAGCTCTCCCACCCTGTCTCCTCCGAGACAGTGCACCTTGCCTGCTCTTTCATAGAACTCGGCAATCCTTGTTCCAAGGTATGCAGGGTAACCCTCTTCTCCAGGCATCTCTTCAAGCCTTCCGGACATCTCTCTCATGGCCTCGGCCCAGCGACTGGTAGAATCTGCCATAAGGGCAACAGAGTAACCCATGTCGCGGAAATACTCTGCAATGGTTATTCCCGTGTACACGCTTGCCTCACGGGCAGCAACAGGCATGTTGGATGTATTGGCAACCAGAACAGTTTTCAGAATAAGGGCTTTACCACTTTTGGGGTCTTTCAGCTCCGGAAATTCCTGAAGAACATCTGTCATCTCGTTACCGCGTTCTCCACACCCCACATAGATAACTATTTCTGTGTCAGCCCATTTTGCCAGCTGGTGCTGAATAACCGTTTTTCCACTGCCGAATGGGCCGGGAACACACGCCGTTCCGCCTTTTCCAACGGGAAAGAAGGTATCGATAGCCCTCTGCCCGGTTACAAGGGGCTCATCCGGAGCAAGTTTTGTTGCAACTGGTCTCGACTTTCGTACAGGCCATTCCTGGTACATGTTGAGCTCTGCTGTTTTTCCCGACTCTGTAAGAACTTTTGCTACAACCGTATCGATGTTGTACTCTCCGGCCGGTGCAACCCATGTAACTTTACCGGAAATTCCTGGCGGAACCATTATCAGGTGTTTAATAAGTTCCGTTTCCGGAACAGAACCAATTGCTTCTCCGCCGTGAACTTCTGCTCCCACCTGGAGATCAGGAGTAAATGACCAGGGTTTTTCATGATCAAGCCCGGGAATGTTAATTCCCCTTGTAATCCAGTCTCCAGCCTGCTCTCTCACCTTGTCCAGCGGGCGCTGAATTCCATCGTAGATAGAGGTCAACAGACCCGGTCCAAGTTGAACCGAAAGCGGATGACCTGTCTGGTAAACTGGATCTCCCGGCTTCAAGCCTCCGGTTTCTTCATAAACCTGAATTGAAGCCTTGTTTCCTTTTAATTCTATAATCTCACCGATCAATCGAAAATCGGAAACAAAGACCACATCAAACATCCTTGCTTCCGTCATCCCGGTGGCAACCACCAGCGGACCGGCTATTTTGTCAATCCTGCCATGTATCATTGCTTCCTCCGACTCACTGCTCATCCTCCGCCATCAGGTCAACACCCACGGCTCTGATGATAAGGTTTCTGATCGTGTCCTCTCCTCTGTGTCTGGACCCGGAAACTCCGGGAAGAACCACAACGGCGGGAACCGGCATACTGACAACCTCATCAACTTCGCCCTGGAGGTGATCCAGCATATCCTCGGTGATCATTATCACTGAAACTTTTTCCTTAACCAGAGACTTGAAGATCGTTACCGCTTCAGACCCCGATTCCGGTGTGTATGTCTCCACTCCCAGAGCACGGAAACCCAGCACGGAATCAGCATCTCCAATAAAGGCCAGCCTGCCTTTCTCTGCCATACTTCCTCCTATCCTCTGGGTATCCTGGCGCTGAGACGCCTGGAATCAATACCGGCGGCTTTGCCGGCTGCTACTAATTTAAGGTGAGATACTTCCAGCTCTCTGCGAAGAACATACGCTGCAAGCGGTCCCGGGCTGAACAGATCACCGGACACTCTTTCAAGAATGCCCATTGTCATCCTGTCGCTTTCCTTCTGAAAACTGAGAAAAGATCCGGACTCGAACCCTTCTTCCAGGGCGAGAGCAGAATCTTCAAAACCCTGCGTTTCCCCCAGTAGAGCAGAGAGTCTGTTAACTCTTACTGCCTCGGCAATGTCTGATGGACTGTGGTATCCGCCATTCAGCAGTATTTCTTCAATGGCAGACGGTGTCATTTCCTCACTTTTGCCTCTGGCTGCCGCAAGAAAATTTCTTAATTCTATTTTCACTGCAGGAATAGATGCAACCAGTCCTTCCATCTGCCCAAGATTATCAGCTTCCACGCTGGCGGCAAGTCTGTCCAGAACCGCATCTGTTTCCGATGCTGATGGCGAGTGAAGCTCCTGTATTTCCTCAAGAGCCTGTTTGAACTGCACCGGCAGTGAATCCGCTGCACTGCTGTCTGCCCATGCTCTTTTCAGATCTTCAATGGAGATCATCCCGGAAGGTTCCACCTCAACCTCACCATTATCTCCAGCAGCGAAACTTTTCCACAGGTATCTGGCATTCCTGGCATCTCTCCTCTGTAGAACACCTCTGGTAAAAGCCGGATCAAGGGAAAGCTCAGAAAGCTCTTCTTCCGCATGGGAAACTGCACTTCTGAGAGCATCACCCAAATTATCTTCAACCTGGAGAAGGGTCCCGTACCAGGAATCACCCAGAATTCTTAACACTTCATCTCTGTCATCTGCGGCAATAAGCTGACTCCATACCCTCTCGGAAAGAAGAGTCTCATCAAGACCGCTTACTCTACCGCTGGCATACGCGTAAGAACTGCCTGACACTTTACTCCTCCTGACCCTCCAGCGGCAGCAGCCGCGAAAGCTCCATAACCATGGATTCATGGTTGAGCTCGGCAATCATTGAAAGAGTAGCATTAAGGCTTATGTCCCCGGAGCGCATTATGATACCGCCGTGATCCGCATGGTTGTCACCGGAAAGAACAAACTGACGATCCGCAGAAGAAAACTTCTTCAGATAGTCTGCAGTTATTCTGTTGCTGTCTTGTGCGCAGATGAGAACCTCTACTTCTCCCTGAAGATCGCAACCTTCAAGAAGGACACCTATGAGTTCCAGATAATCAGGAACAGACGCAATCTTCTTTATCGAGCCCTTTATCGCCTGATCAACAAGATTTCTGCGGTGGCTGAGCAGAGCTTTCTCCATTTCTCTGCGTACATGGCTGTCTCTCTGCCTGGCGTGGGCCTGTATCCTGTTCCTGATTCTTTCTACATCTCTGTGGCGTCTTTCTTTTATCCGGGAATTAACCAGATGAAGAGATTCTTTTTCTTCGTCCCTGGCAGACTGTATGATCTGCTCAGCCTGGGTTTTCCCATCGTTCTCGATCTTCGCCAGTATGGCTTGAAGTGACATACTGCTAGCCTATCTGACCCAGCATGAGGAAAGACACGAGGAATCCGAGGATGGCATAAAACTCTACAAATACAGCGAGAATCAAAGCTTTCGCACTGTCATCGGGCTGTTTTGCTGTCATCATGGCTCCACCGGCACATACCTTACCCTGGTGTATTCCAGACATGAGACCTGCAAGGGCAATCGGCATACCGGCTGCAAAAACCTTCCACCCAACAACCATTGTAAGCGGGTTGTCGCCGGTGAAAAGAGCGATCTTCTGTAAAAGAAGGAATGCAATAACGAATCCGTAAATGCCCTGGGTCCCGGGAAGGGCAGAGAGTAGAAGAAGTTTACCGAATTTTTTAGGATCAACACTCATTACTCCTGTACTTGCCTGAGCGGCGATTCCTACTCCCACTGCACTTCCAATTCCAGCAAGAGCACAGGCAAGGGCAACGCCCAGGTATGCAACTAAGTAATTCAATTCATTTCCTCCTTGTGTGTGTTTCTATCCGCCTGGTTATCTTTTTATTCTAACGTATCTTGGTTCGTATCGAAGAGCTTTAAATGGTACTCCTGTTCCATCATAGAACTTTCCAAAGAATTCTACGAATTGAAGCCTGGCTGTGTGAATGAAGCCGCTTAACGCCGCCATAGCAAGGTTAAACAAATGCCCTGCAACCAGAACCAGAACAGTAAGAACTATTCCAAAGACCGGAATGCTCTGAAGCATGCTGGCTATTTCATTAACAACAGAAGCAATAATCGCACTGGACAGAGCGAGTGCAAACAGCCTGGAGTAACTTAGAACATCTCCAAGCAGATTTACTATACCGTAGCAGGCATAGGCTCCAAGACCGGCTTTCCCGCCGATACCTTCAGCTTCTTTTCCTCCCATGATGAAAATAAGTACTGTGCCGACAGCCAGCATACCAAGAAATACACTGTCCCACACTGTGCCCAGCGGGTACAAAGCTCCGTCGAGCAGATAGTGATTAAAAAGCCACGGGAACAGACCGAGAAGAGCCAGCATCCATCCGGTTTGATCCACAACGGCCCAGACACCTTCCCCCGCTGAGAGGCGTTTTCTCAGGTTGACAATTATTCCCCAGCCAAGTTGAACCAGGCCAAAACCAAGCGTGAGATAGAGAAATTGCTGTGATAGAGCAAAACCATCGGTTACTCCCCGAGTATATCCGGGAACCAGGTTGTTAAGAGGCATAGCTGCATTCTGAAGTAGTGCGGGCAAACTGTTGAAGGATATCCCGAACCAGCCGCCGAGAAGAATTCCCCAGACAACACTGGCAAGACCACCCTGGAACATTAATCTGAAAAGTCTTGTGTTCCCCTGTTTTTTGTTTGTAAGGTACCATCCGATGGCAGATCCTGCTGCCAGAGCAATACCGTATCCAGCATCGCCAACGCAGATTCCAAAAAATATTGCATAAAATGGAGCCATGAGTGGTGTGGGATCCGGGTCGGCTCCGTCGGGTCTGCCGTACATATCTGTAAGCATCAGGTAAGGATCAGTAGAGGCAGATTCTGTGAGAAATACCGGAGGAGTTTCCTCCTCCTTAGTTTCTGTAAGAGAAACATCCACTTCCCCAAGCTTTTCCAGTTCTGTTTTTAATCCAGCAACATCCTCCTGCCGGAGCCAGAGGTTAAGAAACAGTGATGAACTACTGACCCGACCCCTGGAAGCCGCATCTTCTCTGAGAGTTTGGAGCCCGGCGGCATCGGAAAGAGTTTTCAGACGAGGCAGACTCTGAACAAGAAGATCTGCTTCAGCAGAAAGCTCTCCTGTTCTTCTGTTTACCTCTGCAAGACTTTCCCTGAACGTTTTCAGCTCTTGTTCCGGAGTACCGGAAAAACCTGTAAAATCTGCTGCAATGAAACCGCATTCAGTTAAACCTGTAGAGATTTCTTCGTTAATCTCATTGTGCCATGCCACAACAGACCTGTCTTCGGAAAGTTTAATGGCATAAAAAAGCTCATACTCTTTTTCCAGTCCCTCAAGAATAGCAAAACCTTCTCCGGCAGATACATGTCCAGCCTTCATTACCAGAGCATCACCGTGAACCAGCTGATTAAAACGCAGAGGAAAATCTACCCACTCCTCGAGAAAGTCTATTTTTCTTTGAATTTCTTCTGATTTTGAATGAAGATTGATCAGTTCATCAGAGACGGAAACAGATCTGTGAACTTTTTCCTCAAGCTCTGTGTGGTTATCCAGCAGAGACGACAGTTCATCAACGGTAACTGCCGGAACGGGTTCCCTCTTTTTTGAAAGCTCCCTGCTCTGCAGAAATGGAATAGTCTTATCAAGAGAGGCAGAAAGGCTGTGAAAAGAAGGCCTTTCAACCTCCTCAGGCCGGGCAAAAGGGGCATCTTCAACAACGGATATATCAATTAGATGAACTCGACCCGTTTTTTCCAGAACAGCCAGAACCTCTTCTTTTCTTGTGGAATGACAGAGTATCCCGGCTTTTACAACCTTGTCCCTTGCCATTATCCCCTGTCTCCCTTGATGGCAGCGTGAATCAGTTCAAGCGCTACGGGAGCCAGCTCTGCTGATTTTGTCTCCAGTACACTCTTTCTTTCTTCAAGTATTTTTTCCTGCTTCTCGCGGAGAACAGCAATTTCTTTTTCAACCTTCAGCATTCCGGTTTCCTCAAATTTCTGAAGTTCAGATTTGTACTCTTTCTCTATCCTGGAAACCTCTTCTGGAATACCTGTTCTTATCCTTCGGGCTTCCTTCGTGGCATTCTCCACGACTTCCCGGGCTTTGTCTTCCGAAGAGAGAAGATCACTAAATTTTTCGCTCACTAAGTTCACCACCTGTCTTGTTCATACGGCCGCCTGCATAGAATTCTCAATCACCGCGTAAGTTGTGGATATCATTCCATAAATCACTCTAAGTCTTCCTCATAACTGATTTGAGCTCTTTGTGTTGGGGCGTTTTCCACAAAAAAAGGAAGTTATCAACATTTGTCTTGAAATAAGCTTACAGCTACTGTTTAGGTTTACCCTCTCCACCGCTCATACTGCAGTGCCCCTCAAAGAAAACACCTTCTTCAATGGTAAGGGATTTTGTAATTATGTCACCTTCAATACGGGAACCATTTTGAAGCTCAAGTTGCTTTTCCGCCTTTATCGTTCCATTTACAGTTCCGCCAATAATTGCATGAGTCACGGAGACATTGCCCTTTATTCTACCCTCGTGACCAACGGTCAGGGTGCCGGCTACATTCACTTCTCCTTCGATGAATCCATCGACCCGAAGACCACCTTTGATGTTTAGAATGCCGTTGACGGAACTACCGCCTCCGATCGTAGAATTAATAGCATTGTAAGAATCATCTCTAGCCATAACATTTCCCTCTTCTACTCGGGGTAATCCCCGGACACTCCGGCGGTAGCCAGATTTTCAATAACCGCTCTTGTGTTCCTTATCTCCTGTAACTCTAACTCTACCTCATCAAGCCGCAGATTCAACTCTCTGGCTGTGGAGAGAGAATCGACAAGAAGCCTGTTCGTCTCTCTTAACCGGGCAGTCCTCGTAAATTCTGCCGTTCCAACCGAAAGAATAACAATAGATCCGGTAACAGCCACAAGAATAAGCACCACTAAAACTCTAAAAGCTACAAGCCCCCTGCCGGATATTATCCATTCTTTTCTATTTCCAGCAGCGTCATGCGGTATTATATTAATAGTAAAGCTTTTATCTCTGTTGGTCAATATTTCTCCAAATCCCCGCCATAATATGCACTAATCTAAAACCGAAGTTTCGCCGGGTCAAACGGTAGATTCTCTGAAGTTACAGCCTTGAAAGCAATTTTTCTATCTCTTGTTTTCCCAGCCCGCGGCCAAGGCTGGCCATAAGGAAAATCCGTATTTTATTCCCTGCCATGTCCCCGGCGGATAAAACGCCTCTGTTCTCCAGGTCTTTGCCTCCCCCTGGATAAGAATAAACGCCAAGAACCCGACCTTCGTGGCACCTGCTGGTGATTATTACTATTACTTCTGATTTAATTGCTCTTTCTATAGCGTCTGCTGTTTCCGGATGAACATTTCCGCGACCAAAAGCCTCAACAACGATTCCCCTGTATCCACTACCGGCAAGGAAATCTATGACATCGTGACCGAAACCGGCGGCGGTTCTCACAAGACCTACTCTGTTTTCAAGAACAAGAGGACCCTCCGGGAGGTTCATTCTCCAGATTGGCAATCTATGGTAGATAACCCTGTCATCATCTACAAAACCAAGGGGGCCATAACCGGGGGAATCAAAACTGCTTACATTTGAAGTACATGTCTTTGTAACTCTACCGGCAGCGTGAATCTCATCGTTTAACACTATGGTAACACCAAGATTCTGTCTTTCCGTGCAGGCAACACGCACTGCGCTGCGGATGTTGCGTGGACCGTCAACACCGAGCTCACTACTGCTGCGCATTGCTGCTGTAAAAACAACCGGGAGAGTTCCCTCAAGGTAGATATCAACCATGAATGCAGTTTCTTCAAGAGTATCTGTCCCGTGTGTTACAACCACACCATCGAATTCTCCTGACTTTTCTATGGCTCTCAACTCCCGCGCAAGGTCAGCCATGATCTCCGGAGTAACATGTGGGCTGGGAAGGCTTAGAAACTTTCGAACAGAAATTTCCACATCCTGAAGCGCTTCTATACTGCTTATATCAACTTTTGACACAGGATTTATTGATAGCCCGTGGCTGTCCGGCTGCATCTCTATAGTTCCGCCTGTGGTAATAATCAGTATCTTTTTCAATTCTGCTCTCCATCTTCAGACAGTGTCTTCAAAAACTTTTTCAGGGCAGAAGGATTTTCCGAATAGGGTTCTGCCTCTTTTAAGAAACCACTTCTTGCTCCGTACATATCAAGAAGCCTCATAAGTTCAGCATCGGTTCCCGCTGCCTGAAGAAGAAGCTGACTTTCTTCGAGTAACTGCAGCAGGCCTTCCCTTGCAGGATCAACGGTCCACCGCAGTATTATGGCCACGGAATCAGCGTTATCACGGTACTTACGGCGCATATCTGCACTTATTTCGCCAGCTTCACTTGCACTTACAATACCAGTGTTGTACTTGACTCTTCTAAATATGTCCCGGACGAGTTCCACTGTTTCGGAAATCTCCATAACAGGTTTTTTCGTTCTGAAGTCGGTACCGCTGAATACCCACGAATCCATAAGACCGTCTGCTATTTTTGTTTTTTCAAAATCTGAACGTATACAAAGCAGAGCATTCTCAACGGTAATGAACAGTGTTGCGTAGTGTTTCATAAATCTAACTTTACCCACCACGCGGTCTTCAAGAGACAATCTTTCTTGAAGAATGGTCTTCAGTAATCTGCTGTCTTTCAGGCTCAGCGTAAGAAGATCCAGCCTTTCAGCTGAATTCCGTTTCCACAGAGGAAGAAGAAAATTCTTTTCCATCTGCGCCGAAGCATTTTCGTAACTTGATGTGTATCTGATACTTTCCTGCAGCGTAGAGAGAAAGCTGTTGGCACTGTCATACCCGAGAAATTCCACGGCATCTGTAGCAGACTCTGCCATTTTCATTGCATGAGCCTGTGAGTCTCCGGAAACCAGAACAATTTCCACGGCACAGTTAAGCAGGGGAGGCAGAGCAGCCTGTCGCCAGGCATGAAAGATATCCTGCTCCATAAATCCAGGAATAGATTCCAGATATGATAACATATCCGGATCAACGTTACTGAGAGAATTTCCACCTTTGAAAAACTCAAACAAAGATGTTTTGCCACACAGAGAAAGCAGCTGCTCCATTTTTGCTCTATCCCATTTAAGAGACAGGGTTGATGCTCCCGATACTGCAGCCCTCTCAAGCTGTCTTGAGAGACAGCCTGCAGTATTCAGTATTGCCTCTTTTTTCTCGCTTCCACAGGAACCGACAATGGCAGAAACAGCACCAAAGAGTTTCATTTTAGAGGTGTCTTCTCTTACCCTTAATGAATTCCACTCTTTGCGTCTCTGGTTGGACCATCTCTCCGGTATTTGAAGCGGAGGTGGAGTCTTCTGCGAAAGCCACGATTCAAGAACAGTTACACTGTCCTGCTGTATCTCCATATTCAGTTTTACAACCAGAAAATCCACGAAATCTTCGTCTGCGGTCATTCCGCCAACACTTCTTGAAAACTCACTGGAAATCTCGAAGAGAAAAGCTGGCAGAGCCTGGGGTTTTCTACCGAAGAGGTGAATTGCCGCAGGCAGAATGGAACCGAAAAAGGTCTGGGCAGTTCCGCCCGGGTTTACCATGCGGGATGAACTGGTGTGTTCCTGCCCGTCTTGAATCAGTTTGTCCAGAAGAAGTTCTATTGTTTCTTCTGTTACATATTCAAGCGTAGACGGATTATCAACAAAGGATCGGAGAATGTCTCCAACTCCATGAATGATAAATTCATCAAAAAGAGAGTCTCCACTCTCTTCCCACACTGCAAGCCTGCTGAACCTGTTGCAGATCAAGCGGATTCCGGAAATAAGCTGTTCGGTTTTCTCTCCTTCAAACCCGGGCATGGCAAGAAGGTCTACCATCAAACCGTCCACCATTTTGATTCTGTCCCCGGCCCGGAATACTTTCTTGAACACCTCGTGTTCCACTTCCCGCAGCTTCTCAATTACTCCAGAGGAATTGTATCCATCAACGGCGAAGGCAAGACAGTCATTAAAAACAGTATCGCCTGGATGAAGTTCACTCAGAAGACCTGTAACAACATTCTCCAGATATCTGCTTCTGTTGTTCCGATCATTTATTTTCTGGAGAAACTCTATTACCTTTTCTTCTGTTTCCAGACTGAACGAGAGAAGTATTTCCACCCAGGCCGGTACAAGACCGGAAAGAGCCTTTTCCCTGTCGGTCTCTGAAAACGTGTCTATAAGTCTGCTTGTTATACTGATACGAGAAAGAAACTCTTTTCTGTTCTCTTCTCCGGAGGCTCTTAAAACAAGGGAAGTTGCAGACAGAACGCTGGAAACAGCGGGAACACTGACCAGGGCTTGATCAAGCTGCTCTACTGCCCAGGTTATCTGAGAGGGATCCAGCCTTGTTAATGCCCGGTAAAACGACTTAAGGGCGGTCCTGTCCTGTTTTGTACACACAGAAAAAACTCTTACAACCACACCGGCAAAGAGCATGAAATCTGAAAGGGGAAGTCTGTTCTCTGAGGTAGATTCAACAGCAAGCTTTTCCAGAAATTTCATTACTTCAAAGGATAATTCGGTTGCTGCTGCTGCAAGGAATTTCATCAATCCATCAAAAGTTACTTCGTTTAGTGCTTTCTCAAGAAAAACGACAACCGTGAAACCAAGCTTTGAATGATTGTCCTCTGCAATCCTGTGCGAAATCGCCTCCACTGTAAGGTCAAGCTGGATTTGCTGGTCTATCAACTGTTTCAGTTCAGGGAATGAAGAAAGAGCTTTTTCAACTCCGTGTGACGAAGAAATTTTGAAAAGTGTTCCGACTCTCTCTCTTCTTTCCCCGGCAAGAAACTCATCCATGCCTTTTGTTTCTTCTATACCGCGGAAAAGCCCAGCCAGAAATCTGATTGAACTTATAGGAACCATACTGCCGGTTAACCGGCCCTGAATTCTGCTGCCTTTCCTGGAAATAAGCTTCCAGACCTGATCGAAGTCCTGACCGCTGAGCAGCCATCCTGTTTCCATTGTGAAATCAAGGACGGAAGTGGATTCCTCTCTGCTCAGGTCAAGACCGTTAAGCCGTGAAAGCATATTTTCTACAGCAGGAAGAATTTTGTTTCCTCCGGAAACAATTCTTACGCACACAAAAGTGAATCTGTGTGGGAATTGCCTGGCCACTCTGAAAAGTACCTCAATCCGGACATTATTCTTTATACTATTGCTTTGCAGTACTTTATACAGGCAAGCCAGGGCTCCGGAAAAATCGAATTGCGTTTTCTCTTTGTAATTAATTTCAGCAAGCAGAAAAAACCCGGAAATCCCGCTGCCTATTATTTCTGTCTTCAGATTATGGCATACATTAAACCACTTCAGAGCAATAACTTCATCGAAATCCATCGGAGAACTCAAAGATGACAAGTGGGTATACAGCTTCTCGGCATCAGCTCTATCCATCAGTGAAATCAAAGAGGCAAGGGTAGAAACAGCAGAACCCATCTGTTTTGAGACGCCGAGCCGCCCTACCGAAGCAGTCAGCCTGGGAACATCTTTCATTTTAACCCGGGAGGGTTCAGGAAAGTCCGGCACATTAACATAGGGTGTTCTGACGGGAATCTGACCCAGTTCCTTTATCTCTACCCAGGCTTTGATTCGACGATCAAGCTCCCCCTGTGCGGCCATCAGCTCTCTTCCTCTTGGGTTTCCTTCTCTGCTTCAGCCTCCCCGTCTGCCAGCAGTTCAGCAGGAATCAAGGCTACATCGGAAACTGTATCCTTATTGTGAAGGTTCATAAGCCGAACACCTTTGGTTGCTCTGCCTATCATTCTGACATCTGCTCCATCGAACCGGATAACCATTCCGGACAGCGTTACCAGAAGTATTTCATCTCCCTCTGAGGGTACCGATATAGTTACAACATGTCCGTTTCTTTCATCTGTAACAATGTTGATAACTCCACTGCCGCCACGGTGAGTTTCTCTGTATTCAGAAACAGGGGTCTTTTTCCCGTAACCATTTTCTGTAACAGACATAAGGACATCCCCCTGGGAAGCCGTTACAAGACCAACCACTCTGTCTGAACCTTTAAGTCTCATTCCAGATACTCCCATGGTATCTCTGCCCTGTACACGAAGCTCTTTTTCAGAGAATTTTATCGCTTTTCCGTGGGATGTTGCAAGAATGACACTGGAGTTCCCGTCGGTCAAAACAGCCTGTACCAGCTCGGAGTTTTCCACAAGCCTGATTGCCTTTATTCCATTTCTTCTTGGGTGACTGTACATATCGAGGGAGCTCTTTTTTACCCGTCCATCACTTGTAGCCATCACTACAAAACGGTCTCCACTGAAATCTCTTACAGTAACTCTGGCTACTGGCCTTTCGTCTGGAAGAAGTTCCAGCAGGTTTATAATGGCTTTGCCCCGGCTGTTTCTTCCTGCTTCCGGAATTTTCCACACCTTCAACCAGTGACACCTTCCAAGGTTTGTGAAGAACAGTATGTAGGCATGGTTGGTAGAAGTGAAAACCTGTTCAATGAAGTCTTCATCTCTGGTTGTCACTCCTGTTTTTCCACGACCACCTCTGGACTGACTGCGCCATGTATCAACAGGCAGTCTCTTGATATAGCCTGTGTGAGAAACCACGACTACCATGGAATCATCCGGGATCATGTCTTCGACATCTATTCCGTCCGGTGTCCAGGGCACTATTTCCGTTCTTCTGTCTTCTCCGTACTGGTCAGCAACAGCTTTGAGCTCATCGATCACTATTCCCATTCTCCGGTTCCTGTTTCCCAGGATTTCTTTCAGCTCTGCAAGCTGAACTTCAAGTTCAGCCAGCTCTTCTTCAAGCGATTTTCTGTCAAGTGCTGTAAGCTTGCCCAGCCGCATTTCCATAATCGCCTGGGTCTGCTTTTCTGAGAATCCAAAAGCTTCTACAAGATTCTTCCTCGCATCAGCCTGACTGGAAGCAGCTTTGATTATTCTGATAACCTCATCAATGTTATCCTGCGCCTTTATCAGCCCGCGAAGAATATGAGCTCTGGCTTCTGCCTTGGCATATTCGTATCTGCTTCGTCTGAGTATCACATCGTGTCTGTGCTCAATGTAGTAGGACAGCATTTCACGAAGACTCAATCGCATGGGTATTTTGTTGACGATAGCAATGAGATTTGCACCGAATGTGGTTTCAAGTGTGGTGTGCTTAAACAGCTGATTTTGAACTACTTCTTCAATAGCATCACGTTTCAGCACTATCACAATACGCATGCCATCTCTGTCAGATTCATCTCTGAGGTCAGCTATACCTGTTATTTTTTTGTCTTTTACCAGGTTGGCAATAGAGGAGATCAACCTGGCTTTGTTCACCATGTATGGTAGTTCAGTTACAATTATACAGGCTCTTCCGTTAACTTCTTCTGAATTTATTTTGCTTCGAACGATAATTCGTCCTCTGCCGGTTCTGTATGCGTTTCTAACCCCGCCAAGCCCCATGATAACACCGCCGGTTGGAAAGTCCGGTGCTTGAACCATATCTATAATATCATCGTCGGAAACATCTGGATCCTCTATAAGCCTGATACAGGCATCAACTATTTCCCTGAGGTTGTGAGGGGGGATATTGGTGGCCATTCCTACGGCAATACCTGATGATCCGTTTACCAGAAGATTCGGAATCCCCGATGGAAGGACAACAGGCTCTTTCAGTCTCTGATCGAAGTTTGGTTCAAAATCCACCGTTTCTTTCTCAATATCAGAAAGCATTTCTTCGCCGATGCGGGCCATTCTGGCTTCTGTATACCTGTATGCTGCCGCAGGATCGCCATCTACAGAACCAAAGTTACCCTGACCCTGAACCAGTGGATGTCTCAGGGAGAAATCCTGAGCCATTCTCACCATTGCGTCATAAACCGAGGCGTCTCCGTGAGGGTGGTACTTTCCAAGAACATCACCGACAACGGTTGCCGACTTTCGGTAGGGCCGCTGGTGGGTAAGTTTCTGCTCGTACATACTGTAAAGGATCCTTCTGTGTACCGGCTTGAGGCCGTCTCGTACATCTGGAAGAGCCCTGCCTACAAGAACACTCATAGAGTATTCAATGTAGGAATTTTTCATCTCGTCTTCGAGCTGTATGGATAGTTGTGTTTCCCTCTGCTGGAGGTTGTTGTTGTCAGTAGTCAAGATTCTTCACCTCCGCCGCATGTTCTTCTATGAAAAGCCTGCGAGGCTCTACCTCGTCTCCCATTAAAATGGAGAAAATTCTGTCTGCTTCTATGGCATCATCAATTTTAACTTTCAGCAGCAGCCTTCTCTCCGGATCCATTGTTGTTGCCCAAAGCTGCTCCGGATTCATCTCGCCCAGTCCTTTGAAGCGTTGTATTGATACCTTTAGAGAACCTACTTCTTCGGTAACTATGCGGTCGCGCTCTGCCTCCGAGAAAACATACTTTTCCTTCTTCCCCCATTTAAGCCTGAACAGAGGAGGCTGCGCAATAAAGATATTCCCATCTTCAATGAGCCTGGGCATATACCTGAAGAAAAAAGTGAGGAGAAGTGTTCTTATGTGTGCTCCATCAACATCGGCATCTGTCATGAGAATGATCTTTCCGTAACGGAGTTTCTCTATGTCAAAATCTTCTTCCCCGATCCCTGTACCTGCAGCTGTAACAAGTGTGCGTATTTCCGTGTTGTTCAGTATTTTGTGTAGAGGTGCCTTTTCTACATTCAGTATTTTGCCTCTCAGGGGCAGTATCGCCTGGAAGTACCTGTTTCTTCCCTGCTTGGCACTTCCTCCAGCAGAATCTCCCTCAACAAGAAAGAGCTCTGCTTCCTCTGAATTTCGAACTGTACAGTCTGCCAGTTTTCCCGGCAGTGAAGCTGTTTCAAGAGCTCCCTTTCTTCTGGTCAGCTCCCTGGCTTTTCTAGCAGCCTGTCTTGCAGCGCTGGTGTCAATACATTTTTGTATGATCTTTCTTGCAATTGCAGGATTCTCCTCAAAAAACTGCTCCAGACCGGAGTAGACCATTGTTTCAGTGACACTCTTGATCTCTCGGTTTCCAAGTCTTGTTTTTGTCTGTCCTTCAAACTGCGGGTTGGAAATTTTGATACTTATCACGGCAGAGAGACCCTCGCGCACATCGTTACCGGTAAAGGTCTGACCTGTTTTCTTAAACATGCCGTTCTTTGTTCCGTAGTCGTTCAGACACCTTGTAAGAGCTGAACGAAAGCCTGTCATGTGTGTTCCACCATCTACCGTGTTGATGTTGTTGGCGAAACTGAAAACATCTTCCTGGTAACCGGAGTTGTACTGAATAGCCACATCGGTTAAGACAAAGGATCCATCTTCAAGTTTACCTTCCCGGGTAAGCTGTATTGGTGGACTGTGAAGAGGATGCTTGTTTTCGTTGAGAAAGCTGACGAAAGACTTTATACCTCCGGAGTATCTGAATTTTTTTGTTTTCCCCTCTTGTGTTCTGTTATCTGAAATCGAAATACTGAGACCGCTGTTAAGAAACGCCAGTTCTCTGAGTCTTTTTGCCAGAATATCAAAACTGTAGTCTGTTGTTTCGAAAATTTCTGAATCAGGAACAAACTTTATAGATGTACCTGTTTCTTCATTCTTTCTCTTGATCTCTTTCAGCGGAGCCTCTGGGATTCCCCTGACATATTCTTGAACAAAAGTGCTGCTCTCTTTTCTAACCTCAACATGGAGAGAACTGGACAGGGCGTTAACAACACTGACCCCTACTCCGTGAAGGCCACCGGAGACTTTGTACGAACGATCATCGAACTTACCACCGGCATGAAGGGTTGTCATTACAACCTGTAATGCAGACACTCCCATTTTAGGATGCATATCCGTGGGTATACCCCTGCCATTATCCCACACAGCAACAGAACCATCTTTTTCAAGAACAACATCAATGGTGTTGCAATAACCGCCTTGAGCTTCGTCTACACTGTTGTCTACAACTTCATATACAAGATGGTGCAGACCTGCTGATGATGTGGAACCAATGTACATTGACGGTCTTTTGCGAACTGCTTCCAGACCCTCAAGAACCTGAATTGAATCCGCGCCGTATGCAGCTATTCCTTTGTCGGTCAAAATGTTACCTTTCTCTGTGACTGGCTGGACGAACAACTATTTTCATTAGTTTGAAAAGTTCTTCTCCGGCAGATTCATTCAAAAAAGCAATGATCTCTCTGCTTCTGTATCTCAGCTCCATAGCCACGGCAGGATTGAGTGCTCTTACGACAACAGTAGATTCTGTGAAACCTTCAACAAAACACAAAGAAGAAATTCTTTCTCCTGCAACCTGATCCCAGAGTTCCAGTGCTCGCTTTCTGGAAGGAAATTTACTTATCTCCAGATCTGACCATAGATTTTCAACCAGATTCCGAACGCTTTTCATAGATATCAGACGGTATCTGGAAGTCTCACAGGCATTACAAGGGTAAGATAATCAATGTCGTCAGATAATTCTTCTTCTGTAATTATTACCGCTGTGCTGCTGTCATGCAGGTGAAAGAGAACATCTTCGCTGCTCATGTTTCGAAGAATGTCCATAATCAGATTACCATTGAAAGCTATCTGAAGAGGATCTCTCTCGTATACTGCCTCTATTTCTTCTTTTGCTTCCCCTGCATCCGTATTTTCGGCGTGAAGAATAACACGATTACGCTCCACAGTGAACATTATCTGATGTGTTGCCGGGTTTGCTATGATTCGCATTCTTCTTAAAGCAGAGAACAGATCTTCTCTGTTTATCTTGAGAACGTTGGTGTTGTTCTGCGGAATTACCTTTTCGTAAGGAGGATAAGGACCTTCAATCATTCTGCTGTATATACTGATGTTTTCTATCTGGAAGCTTACTTGAGAACCCTGAGAGGTCATAAACACAGGTTGCTCAGAATCTATCTTCAAAAGAAGATTCAAAGCTTTTGGAGCAAGAATTACTTCCATATCTGTCTCGCCGTTAACGCTTGTCATTTTTACCTTGGCCAGCCGGTGACCATCAGTTGCCACCATCTCAAGGTTTTCAGAGTTAAGTTTCCAGAACAAACCGGTAAGTGAAGCTCTGATCTCACTGGCTCCGGCAACAGCGTAAACTGTTTTCCTTATTGCCTGCTTAACCAGATCATGGGGCAGGCTGATCTTGTCAGATTCTGAAACAGATGACGGAAGAGATGGATAGCTGTCTTTGCTGCTGCAGGGAAGAGTAAATGAACTTTTGTCGCAACTGATGGTAGTTCTGGATCCGCTGGTGGTAATACTGACATCTGAACCTGAAAGTTCTCTGACTATCTCCAGTAGTTTTTTCCCCGGAAGTGCAACAGAACCCTGGGTAGAAATAGTTGCCGGTATAAGTGTGATTACGGTCGTGTCAAGATCTGTGGCTGCAAGTCTCAGTTGATCACCTTCTGTTTCAAGAAGAATGTTTGAAAGAGAAGGAAGACTGGTTTTGGACGGAAGTGCGGCAGAGACGGTGTTTAGACCGTTCAAGAGCGTTTTTAGATCGACGAGCATTTTTACCATTTGGAGCCCTCCACAAACTCAATATATAAATCTTAAAACACAAAAATACAGTAATAGTAATTATACCGCAGAAACTGTTCAAAAGTAACCCTCAGTTGTCAGGGCCGGGGTAGAACAGTGTTCAAAAAAAGTGGAAAACATTCCAGCAGAAACAGAGTTTTCAACAAGAGCACAGGAAGTCATGGAAATAAAGGTTTTTTCAACAGAGAAATCAACCCTGGAGAGATTCCTGTATATCGAGAACTTTCCTCCTGAAGAAGGAATCTTCGGCCATAAGAGTGTTAATGCGTTTTATGGCATTGAGAACAGTAGAGTGGTCTCTGCCGAAGAAGCTGCCGATCTGTTCCAGGGAGAGGGTGGTAAGTTCACGCAGCAGGAACATGGAAACCTGTCTTGGGACAAGAATTTCTCTGTTTCTTTTCTTTCCCTTGAGGGCGTTGGGGTTTATGCCGAAAAAATCAGCCACAGAAGAAGTTATTATAGACGGGTTCAACCGTCTGGATGAAGCACCAAGATACTCTGTAATAATGGAGCGGACATTATCAAGAGTGAGAACAAGGTTCTGTATTCTGATGTTTGCTGCAAGAAGGTTAACAGCTCCCTCAAGCTGTCGGACATTTGATTTTACAGTTTCTGCAAGGTAGAAAACTATGTCTTTGTCGAGGTGTATGTTTTCATCTTTCAATTTCTGATTCAGTATTACAAGTCTGGTTTCAAGCATCGGGGGTTTAATGTCTACAACCATACCAGACTGAAATCTGGATATAAGCCGTTCGGCGAGAGGTTCAAGTTCGTGAGGGGGACGGTCAGAAGTAACTATTATCTGTCTGCCGCGAAGGTAAAGGTCGTTAAAGAGATGGAAGAAAAGATCCTGTGTGGTCTCCTTATCAGACAAAAACTGAACATCATCCATTATCAGGTAGTGGGAATTACGGAAGCGATCCTTGAAGTGTTCCAACTCTATGAAGTTGTTTTTGTTTGGTATCATAGCCTTCAGAAACATTGTTAAAAACTCTTCACTGGAAATGTAACAGAATGTTTTGTCCGGCTGATTTGTTTTTACATAGTGAGCAATAGCCTGGATGAGGTGTGTTTTTCCAAGGCCAACGCCGCCATATATAAACAGCGGATTTGAAGAAGAATGCCCCATTTCGCAGGCGACAGAGAAAGCCGTTGCATAGGCAAGTCTGTTGTTTGGTCCCTGGATAAATCTGTCGAAAATGTAACCGGGTTTAAGAAAGTTTGAGAAAAGCTCGTGTCTCGATGAATTTGTGATTTTACCAAGAGACAGAGTTTCCGGTACATGGGTGAAAACAACACAAACAGCTGGATCACCGGATAATTCTCTGAGAAGAGTCTCCAGGTTGTCTTTGTAGTTGTGAGTAACAAAGTTTGCTCTTATTTCAGAATCAAGACCAATTGTAAAAACTCCGTTTTCAAAAGAACGGAAAGAGGCGTTGGACAGCCAGGAATTGTACTTTTCCGGGCCCATGAGTTTTTTCGCCCGGTCGAGACAAAGATCAAAGACATCCTCTGGTAAAAACTGCATCCGGAATACTCCAAAAGTGTATGGTGACAAACAGGACAAGCAACACAAAATAAAGAAAAACAAAAAAAAAACAAGGTTGCAGACAAACGACATGGCAGAACTTGACAACAGCACACTATTTAGATAGCTTTGCGCTTCCGGAAATAGAAGCGGAAATGAGCTTTTGGCAAAGAATTCAGTGGTCTCGTGATTGCTGAAATAGATACAAGAGGAAGATAATGAAGAGAACATTTCAGCCAAGTAACCTTTCAAGAAAAAGGACTCACGGGTTCAGAGCCCGGATGGCAACAAAGGGTGGAAGAAAAGTAATTAACGCAAGAAGACGCAAGGGCCGCAAGCGTCTTGTTCCATAAGTCTTGAGAAAGCACTGTCTTAAAAGTTTAAAAAACAGCTGGCAGTTCAGAAGGCTCTTAAGACAGGGTTACAGGTTTCACGGTGATGTTTTAAGAGCAAGATATCTGAGGAACACCCTGGGCAGTGTGCGCCTGGGGTTTTCTGTATCTGTAAAGACTGGAAATGCCGTAAAGAGAAATCTCTTTAAAAGAAGATTGAGACAGTTCTCTGTGGAGAAAAAAGTGGACACGGGGTTTGATGCTGTGATATTTCCAGTGAAACCGCTGACTCAGGTCAACTGGAGCGGAATGAAAACGGATATGGAGAAACTGGTTAAACAGGCGGAGAAGAACCTTAATTGAAAAAAATACTTATTTTCACAGTAAGAGTATACAGAAAGACAATATCACCACTTCTTCCACCGAGTTGTATTTACACACCGACATGCAGTGCTTATGCCGAAGAAGCTCTTCAGAAACACGGTGCTGTTAAAGGTTCGGTTCTTGCTGTAAAGAGAATTCTCAGGTGTCATCCATGGCATACAGGGGGCTATGACCCCGTACCGGAGGTTAAAAAAGATGAGTGATCAGTCACGGCTGTTTCTAGCCGCGGTTCTTATGTTGGGTGTTTTACTTGTAAGCTGGTTTGTTACAGGGAAAAACAGCAGTCAGGGTAACGACGAACCGACCATATCCAGCCAGCAGACACAGCAGGTTGCACAGATTCCGGAACAGGAACCGGAAAACACGGAAGACACGGAAAACACGGAAAATCAGGATATTCAGAATGATCCGGTTTATGCGCAGCCATCTGAAGATGCGCAGGATTATGAACAGCACACAGTTACAGTTATAGTTTCTGGAGACAGCCCGGGAGAAACTATTGTTGTGGCCAGATTGTCTACTACCGGTGGGGCTGTAGAGTCATGGTTGCTGCAGGGTTACAAGGATCATCCTGATCAGCAGATTAATCAGCTTGTTGATCTAGTGGAAAAACCCTGGCTGGTTTCGGTTAATCAGGATGGAACACCGGTGCTGTTCGAATACACCGGACCAGACACAGTATATGTGGGAGAACAGGGTACAACTATAACATTTGTGTCTGGAACATCAATAAAAACATTTGTATTTGAGCAAGGGTTTTACGGATTCAGACTGGAGAAAAGTGGCCTGGATATAACTTCTTCCCTGGGATCCGGTACCATACCGGTGACAGAAGAGCAGACCACGTCAAGAGGATATTTTACTGCGTCCTGGTATACGAACAAACACAAAAAGCAGAACACGGAGAAGATAGAAGGTCTTGAATCTACAGGCAATGTTTCATGGATTGCGTCAAGCAGCAAGTATTTCACAGTTATTCTGATGCCGGAAACCATGGAAAGAGCCGATGGTTATATGGCGCCTGGAGAGGGAGGGTCTGCGTACATTGCTTTGGACGACAACGCGATAACTGTGTTTGCCGGGCCAAAGGCATACAGTCTTCTAAGTGACCTTGGCAGATCAACAACAGACATGATCGATTTCGGCTGGCCTATTATCAGATGGATAGGAAAGCTGATTTTCTTTTTTCTAACAACGGTTCTATCTTTTGTTACAAACTGGGGATTAAGAATAATCATTCTTGCTTTTGCTCTGAAAATATTACTTTCTCCGCTGACAACGAAAAGCTATGTATCCATGCAAAAGATGCAGAAGATACAGCCTGCCATGCAGGAATTACAGAAGAAGTATGCAAAAGATCCGAAAACGCAACAGTCCGAGCTGCAGAAACTGTACAAGGAAAAGGGAGTAAATCCTCTGGGGGGATGTCTTCCAATGTTGTTGCAGATGCCGGTATTCTTCGCAATGTACAGAGTTCTGGCAAACATGGTTGAACTGAGGGGTGCAGGATTTATGCTGTGGATGAACGATTTGTCAAGACCTGAAATACTTTTTCACTTTCAGACAAAAGTACTGGGGTTGGAGGGAATAGGTCTTATGGCTCTTCTGCTTGGTGTAATAATGTTCCTGCAGCAGAAACTAACAGGAACAAGCGGATCAGGATCGGCAGCACAGCAACAGAAGATGATGATGTACATGATGCCGGTATTCATGACCTTTCTGTTTATGAGGTTTGCATCAGGACTTACGCTGTACTGGCTTATTTTCAATGTTCTCACTCTCGTGCATCAGGAGCTTATAAAGAAAAAGCTGGCATCGGATCAGGTAGATGGAACAGCAAAATGACCTGATTGTTGCTCTGGCAACGCCGGATGCAGTTTCAGCAATAGCAGTGGTGAGGCTCTCTGGAAAGGGAGCCTCAGCCGTTGTAGAGACACTGATGAAACTTTCCCCGGGAAGGCTTACGGGAAAAAAGAGAGCTGTGGGAGATCTTGCTGGAATAGATCATCTTGTTGCTATATCATGGCCCACAGGGAAGAGTTACACAGGAGAAGAAATGGTTGATCTTATGTGCCACGGCTCTCCTGGAACAGCAGGGAGAATTGTTCAGAAAATAATAGAAAGAGGAGCAAGACAGGCTCTGCCCGGGGAATTTACAAGAAGAGCCTGGATTAACGGTAGAATTACAGAAATGGATGTTCTGGCACTTTCATTAAAGTTCAGCAGGGGCAGCAGACCCGGTAACGATGCAGCTCTTTCAAGTGAACTCCAGGAGCTCACAAGTGAAATAGAAGGTTTTATAGAATTCAGCGAAGATCATGAAATATCGGAAGAACAAAAAATATCAGATCTGTTGAAAAGGATACTGAAAAGAACCAGTGACCTGGCGGAAAAAGTAAAAAGGGCTGAAATACTGCCGAGGGTCTTTATCATGGGACCGGTAAATGCAGGCAAATCCACAATGTTCAACAGGTTGTACGGCAGAGAAACAGTTGTGGTGTCGAGCACGCCGGGGACAACGAGAGATGGGGCAACAAGAATACTGAATGTTCACGGCAGAAGGGTCGAAATCACAGACAGTGCAGGTTATGGAGGGCAGAATCTCGATGGAAAGGCACTGAGGATTTCCGAGAATTCAATGGGACACGGAGACAGAATCGTGTGGATGGATCCACTGTGCAAAGATCTCGCGGATAGAATAAAAGATGGACATGAAGTGTTAAGAGTGTGCTCAATGTGCGACACAGGGTACGCTTTGGAAAAAACAGGCTGGTTGTCTGTGTCATCTGTAACCGGGCAGGGGCTACATCAGGTTGCAGAGTTTATAAGTGCTACGGAAAAAGAGGGATCATCCTGGCGACTTGAGAGAATGGTAGATCTTATAAAGAAGGCAATTGAAGCTGCTGAAAGTGATGTTGCCCTTGCTGCAGAAATTGTTTCCGAGGTGCTGAGAGAGGCAGAAGAGCCAGTAAAGAATGCAGATGCCGTTGAACGGGCACTGGAGAGATTCTGCGTAGGAAAATGAAACAGAATTATCAGGTACTGGTGATAGGGGGAGGGCACGCAGGTGTTGAGGCAGCATCAGCAGCAGCTTCACTTGGGTGCAGGACGGTGCTTGTAACGCCAAGCACAAGGAGTATATCGCTGATGTCGTGCAACCCCGCTATAGGTGGAATTGCAAAGGGAACGCTGGTGCGGGAGATAGACGGTATTGGTGGTGTTACTGCAGAGAGCGCAGACAATACCGCCCTTCAGTTCAGAATGCTGAACATGAAGAAGGGGCCGGCAGTATGGGGTCCTCGCGTACAGTCAGATGTAGATCTTTACACAAAAACACAGACACAGCAGTTGAGAGTAGCGGGGGTTCATATTGTAGAGGGTCTTGTTCGCCGGCTTTTGGGACCCAACAAAAGAATAAAAGCAGTTCTTCTTGAGGATGGTCGGGAAATAAAAGCACAGACATTTGTTCTTGCTGCTGGAACATTCCTGAATGGTATGCTGCACAGAGGAAAGGTCACATGGCCAGGGGGCAGAAGAGGAGATACTTCGTCGGTTTCTCTTGAAAGAGACATACGGGAAAGAATGTTTCACGTGAAACGATTCAAGACGGGAACCTCTCCCCGGGTACTGAGAAACTCACTGGACACATCTATTCTTGAGGAACAGATATCGCATGATTTGCAGTTCAGATTCAGCTGGGCATCGAAGCAGGGAGTCGGAAACACAGAAAAGTGCTGGGTAACAAGAACAACAGGGGAAACAGAGAAACTGGTAAAGGACAGTCTCGAAAAATCTGCTCTGTACTCTGGCAGGGTGCACGGCAAGGGTCCTAGATACTGTCCAAGCTTTGAAGATAAAGTAACGAAGTTTCCCGAGAGAACTGGTCACCCTATACACCTGGAACCAATGGGGAAATCTTCCAGACTTATGTATCTGAACGGACTATCTACAAGTATGCCGGAAGAGATTCAGGAAAAAATAGTAAGGTCTCTGCCGGGATTCAGTAATGCTGTTATCGCTGCTTTCGGATACACCGTAGAGTACACATGCTTTGAAACTGGAGAATTTGACCACACCCTGAAACTGCGGGAAACAGAAAACCT
This sequence comes from Candidatus Fermentibacteraceae bacterium, assembly GCA_021162285.1. Taxonomy (GTDB): domain Bacteria; phylum Fermentibacterota; class Fermentibacteria; order Fermentibacterales; family JCC-6; genus Sabulitectum. The sequence continues at coordinate 6,177 of JAGGYZ010000181.1, read as the reverse complement.
TTATGTCTGTGGTCAGATTCTGGGAACATCCGGATACGAGGAAGCGGCAGCAACGGGGTTGTTTGCAGGTGCGTGTGCAGCAAGAAACGCGCTTGGGTTGAAACAGACAATACCGGACAGACTGAGCAGCTACCTGGGCGTCATGGTAGACGATCTGGTGTCAATTGGTACAGAAGAGCCATACAGGCTTTTTTCCAGCAGGTCGGAGAACAGGCTCGGACTGAGACAGGACAATGCGGACAGAAGGGTTTTCGGTTTTGCGGAAAAACTGGGTGTTATTTCAGAAAAGAAAAAAGCGGAGTACCTGAAGCGAGACAGGATATACCAATTGTTGAGAAAGAAATTAAAGGAAACAAGATTTCAGGGAAAAGCAGTAGAGAATATATGCAGAAGACCGGAGGTAACGCCGGAGGAGGCGGGCAGGTTAATTAACCAGCTGCCGGAAAGTATTGATGAAAGAGAAATACTGAGGACCGCGGTTCTTGACATTAAATATTCCGGTTATGTAAAGCGAGCCGAGAAGAGACACAGGGTCAGAAAAAGGTTTGGCAGTGCATCTCTGGCATCCATAGAGGATTACAATCGGGTGCAGACTATTACCATCGAAGCAAGAGAAGCTCTGAATGCAAGGAGGCCGGCAACGCTGCTGGAGGCCGAGTCAATACCAGCTGTTCGCCAGGCCGATCTTGATGGACTTGTTCTGTATCTGATGAAGAAAAGTGTTTCACGTGAAACATGATTTTCCGGTAACCTACCGGGAGGCTTCAAGACAAAGCTCAATGCTGGGGGCCGGTATCACGGAGGACTCGTACGGGAAAATCGAGGAATTTCTAGACCTTCTCAGAAATGCTGCAGGAAAAACAAATCTGGTAGGACCTGCTGAGATCGAAAGACTCTGGACCCGGCATGTTCTGGAATCTCTGGCTTTCATCCCTTTTCTTCAGACGAAAAAGGTAATTGATGTTGGAACTGGAGCTGGGTTTCCGGGAATGATTCTTGCTATGTGCGGGTTTGATGTGACAATGGTTGAATCCAGAAGAAAAAGGTGTGCTTTCCTTGAAACAGCAGCACGCACCTGCGGTGTTTCCTGCAGAATTATCAACAGTCGTATTGAGAATCTGGACTCCTTCCCGGGCCAAAGCACTTTTATGTCAAGGGCGGTGAAAGGGCCGGAAAAAATGGTTGAACTGATAAAGCCTGTTGCACCCGGTGAGTTTCTTCTGGTGACCAGAATTTCATCGATAATTGAAACTTGTTCCAATGCAGTAATATCTGAGAAACTGCCTGTTCCACCGCTTGACCGCAGTGGGTTTATCCTGCAGTATCGACACCCCTGTAAAAAGAATTAAGCGGAAAGGTGACCGAATGACCAGAATCCTTGCTGTAGCCAACCAGAAAGGTGGCGTTGGAAAAACAACCACAGTTATCAACCTTGGAGCCAGCATTGCTGTTCACAACAAGGAAGTGCTGGTTATAGATCTTGATCCGCAGGCTAATGCAACCAGTGGTCTGGGAAGCGAAGAGGCAGACGTCTACGGTGTGCACAGCTTTATTTCCGGGGAACATTCTCTTGAGGAATGTACAGTAAAGACAGAAGTGGAGGGATTGTACCTGGTGAGAGGGGCCAGACATCTTGCCGGAACAGAGATAGAGCTGGCATCCCAGGAACACAGAGAGTTCTTCCTCACCGAGTCCCTCTCCGCCTCAAATCTGTCAAAATACGATTATGTTCTTATTGATTGTCCTCCGTCTCTGGGTTTGCTTACCATCAATGCCCTTGTTGCCGCAGATGGTGTTATTCTTACCGTGCAGAGCGAATACTACGCCCTTGAGGGGTTGTCTCACCTTGTAGACACCATAAACAGGATCAAAGCTCACTGGAACAGGGCACTTTCTATCTTTGGAGTGGTTCTTACCATGTACGACAAGCGTCTCAGACTCAGCAGAGAAGTGGAGGAAGAGGCAAATGAATTTCTTGGGGATGTACTTTTCAAAACCCGCATACCAAGAAATGTCCGGCTCAGTGAAGCACCAAGTTTTGGAAAGCCTGTTATTCTGTATGATGCATTTTCCAGCGGCGCCAGAAGTTACATGAGTCTTGCAAGGGAGGTACTGGCAAGATGAAAAAGAAAAAAGCACTGGGGCGGGGTCTGGAATCTCTGCTTCCTTCTGCTCCGGACATTGAACCGGTAACAGGGGTACCGGCGGATATATCTGTTAACTCAATTGATCCCAATCCGTTTCAACCGCGGATAGACTGGGATGATAACGAACTCTCTTCTCTCGCAGAGTCTATCAGGCAGCAGGGGGTTCTTCAGCCGCTTGTTCTTAGAAAAAAAGAAAAGCGTTATCAGCTTATTGCCGGAGAAAGGAGACTGAGAGCCTCAATAATTGCAGGTCTTGAAACTGTTCCTGCTTACGTTAGAAAAGCAGATGACAGGCAGATGATGGCTCTTGCTTTAATTGAAAACATTCAGAGGCAGGATTTGAACCCCATGGAAAAAGCGGAAGCATTCAGCAGATTCTGCAACGAATTCAACATGACCCAGGAAGAACTGGGTAAGCAGGTTGGAATCAGCCGTTCTGCGGTGGCCAATTTTCAAAGGCTCATGGAACTGCCGGAGGCTGTTAAAACAATGATTCGGTCTGGAAAGCTTTCAATGGGACACGGAAGAGCACTGCTTGGACTGCCTGATGAAGAATCTATATTAAGACAGGCAAAGATATGTCTTGCAAGGGGTTACAGCGTGAGGGTGCTTGAAGATGTAGTAAGAAAAGCATCGGGAAAGAAACCTGCAAAGAAGAAAGCTGTAGTTATTCCTGAAATCAAGCGGCTGGAAACAGAACTGCAGAGGATTATGGGTACCAGGGTTTTTCTTAAGGACACAGGCGGGAAAGGTAAGCTGGAAATTGAATACAGTTCACTGGACGAGCTTGACAGGATTCTTAGTATATTAAGGAGCCGGGGGAACCCGGTGTAGTTTGTGAAAATAGTTTAAAACGGAGGTTTTCATGGCTTACAAAATTAACGATGCCTGCATCAGTTGCGGTGCCTGTCAGGCAGAATGCCCTGTTGAGTGCATCAAAGAGGGAACACCATACGTCATTGATGCTGCAGTCTGCATCGACTGTGGGGCATGCGCGGCAGTGTGCCCGGTGAGTGCTATAGAAGCACCGTAGTTTTGTTTCATAAGGTAGCCGTACTGGCGTAAGCCAGTGCGGCTACATGTTTTTTACAAGGAATGTATAGAGCTGAAACAGCTGTTCTACCATTATCTTCGCCGAAAATGGAGCAAGATCCTGATCTACCGTAGAAAGCAGAGTTGAACGAAGCTCGGGGGATTCAAGGAGCTTTATTACTCCTGTTGCAAGGCAGTCGATATCTCCGTGACTGCACAAAAAGCCGTTTTTAAGGCCGTTTACAAGTTCTGCAATTCCACCAACATCTGTGGCAACCACTGGAATTTTAACGGCAAGAGCTTCAAGCATGGCTCTGGGAAGCCCTTCGCTTCTGGAGGTTAACAGAAAAACATCGAATGCTGGAAGAATCTCAGCAACATCTTTTCGACTGCCCAGCATCATGAAATTCTCTTTCAGGTTCATTTCGGCAATGTAGTGTTTCATGTAGTCGGCCAGAGGGCCGTCTCCCACTATCATGAACTTCACATCCGGAAACAGTTTCCGCACTTTACTGGCAACATCAACAATAGCTTCCGGATGTTTCTGGGAAGCCAGCCTTATCACCGTGCCGACAACAGGACACGACTGTGGGATGCCAAGCTTTTGCTTCGCTGCCTGATTGTTGCTACGCTGGGCCAGGAACGACTCAAATTCAACTCCGCTTCGTATCAGTTGATAGTCTTCAGGTTTTCCTATTCCCCAGTTAACACCTTTCTTGATGTCATGAGGGCTGACAACAATGTTAGCGTGGGCCAGCTTGTAACCAAAACGTTCAAGAACGGAATAGAAAGCTTTCTGAAAAAGAGGCATAGTATCAAAAAAAGACCATCCGTGGACTGTCTGAACTATTTTCACCGGGGTTTTTGCGCTTGCTGCTGCAAGTCTGCCAAGAAACTTGGCTTTTGAGCCGTGGGTGTGAACTATTGAATACTGATTTTGGTCTATGATGTTCCGTATCTCAAAGAAGGCTCTTAAATCGTGGTAGGGGGAAAGCTTTCTGACCAGGTGCGGAGCTGTAAAGACAGGGATACCATATTTGTCTGAAAGATCGCTGAATGTGCCTTCCGGAGAAATTTCAGGGCCGGTAAGAACAGCAGAGGGATAACCCATTCTGGTTATTTCCCGGCAGCTTATCAGGGTATTCATCTGAGCACCGCCAACAGCCATCTTTGTAATTATGTGAAGAACCGTGGTTTGTGTCATTTCCGTCTATTTTTCTTCTTCCCGGAGGGTTCCGATGTCTTTCTAAAGTAAAGGCAGATTCTGTAAAAGATGATCAGTAGAATAGTTAAGGCCGAGTAAAAAAGAGGACTAAGAAAAACACAGCCAACTGCCCAGAAAACAAGCACAGGAACAAGAAGTGTTCGCGTGTGCCAGCTTACAGGTTTAAGAATTTTAGTGTGATAATTATTGTAATCTCGGAATAGATCTTCTGCGAAGCTGAAAAGAACAACCGATATTGCAGTTAAACCTAGATGCAGAGGCATCCCACCAATCAGATGACGATTCTGCAGGAAAGTCAGAATACTGGTTACAAAAGGAAGCAGAAGCATTCCTCCCAGCAGGAAGCGCATGCCCCACACCAGGGCCTGGTCGGAAGAAAACTCTACCCCGGCTCTTTCACGGCTTCTGACGAAAACACCCAGCAGATGCCGGGACAGTCGGAAGAGTCCCGAGAGGAGGAGAACCACAGCAAGCACAATTCCGTAGTCTGCAAAACGTTGAGACAATTCTATTTCCTTCCTTTACTTCCGATGGTCTGATACAGAACACCGGTGACGGCGGTTACAGCAAATATAATCCAGTAGGCTGTTACACCGGCAGAAATACCTGCCCAGGCAATCAGGTTAACGGAACCTGTCGCCGTGAGCCCGGCCCCCATAACAGAAGTAAGTACCGAGAATACAAAATTTCTTGCTACATAAACAAGAGAACCGGCAACAAGGGCAGAAGCAAGCTTAGGAAGCAGGTGTGCATCGGGGAAAAGAGCAGAACAGATGAAGAAACCAATGAACAACCCTGCGACAAAAAAAGTAATTCGATACAGAAATGATACCAGTACCGCTAAAAGAGCAGCAATAACCACAGGGCCGAATCGTAGAACTACAGGATTGTCTGTAGCGGCAGAAAGAAGGGAACCGGAATACAGAAGAGCTGTTATTACTGATGCAAGAACAAGGGCAAATGGAACGACCTTTCTACCGAAGAAACAAAGAGTAAGCCCTGCAGCCAGCAGAACCGCCGGTATAATCAAAGCATGATACATGACCAGCTCACCCATTGGTGACTTCTTTCAGAAAGAGATGCAGCTCACTCAGACCAGCTATTTCACACGCAGCTTCTGGCGCCTGTAAACCAGCGTTGCAACGGTTTCTTACAAGAACGGCAGGCATTCCGGCTTCCCCAGCAGCCTTTATGCCCTTCCAGGCATCCTCAAATACAAGGCATCTGGAAGGTTCTACACAAAGGGATTCAGACGCTCTGAGGAATATATCAGGAAAGGGTTTCGATCTCAGTCCCTCACCTCCGATAATGCCGGGAAAGGTATCTACCCTGCGTTCAAGAATAGATTGTACAAGAGAACTCCGTGTGTTTGAAGCGATAACACATTTTTTTAAAAGGGAAGCAGCATCCAGGACTTCCACTGCCAGCGGAAACAGAGGGATATCACCGTTTGCACAGTACCCGGTGTAAATGGAGCGCTGCTGCACACGGGCAGCTTCCCGGTCGGGTACAACAAGACCGGTTCTTGCAATCTCGCCTTCAAGCCCTTTGCCCAGAAAAGTCCAGTATTTCCAGTATATTTCTTCGGGAATAGTATGCCGATATCGTTCCAGAACACAGTTCCATGACATCCGGTAGAAAGGCTCGCTGTCAGCGAGAACACCGTCAAAATCAAATAGAATCGCCTGTGCATTATTCCACAACTCAGTAAGTGTCAGATTATCTCCCCCCGGGGTCTGGCAGAATCAGCAAATTTCAATCATAGTATCATAT
>JAGGYZ010000244.1 GCA_021162285.1 Candidatus Fermentibacteraceae bacterium | reverse complement strand
GATAAAGTCGCTTCTGGAAGTGGAGGGAGTACACAGGAAGCCATCTCTGGAAGCTCTGTACCACTATCTTTCCTACAACTATGTACCTGATTCTCTGACACCCTTTGATGGTATACACGAACTGCTGCCGGGAAGAGCCATGTGGATCAACTGGGAAACCGGCGAAAAGCAAGAGCACTGCTTTTTTAACTACGACTACACTGAAGACGCATCTGTTACCTCAAAGTATGCGTCTGTGCATAGCAGAGAGCTTCTTGAAAGGGCTGTGGCGCGCAGGCTTGTTGCCGATGTGCCTGTTGGTGTCATGCTGTCCGGCGGTATGGACTCCAGCGCACTTACTGCTCTTATGGCAGAAATCAGGGGCAGAAGCGACTTCCACACTTTCTCTATAGGATTTGACGACAGCAGTTTTGATGAATCAGGGTATGCGAAGATTGTTGCGGATTCGGTGGGAACAATACATCACAGTATCCAGGTTACGCCAGGCAGGGTGGCAGACCTTCTCCCCGGGTATCTTGCTCACATCGATGAACCCTACGGAGACGGTTCCGCCATTCCAACATGGCTGCTGGCGGAAGAAGCCTCGAAGCATGTTACGGTTCTGCTTTCAGGGGAGGCGGGAGACGAGGTTTATTCCGGTTACGATACCCACGCGGCGTACAAGGTTAGAAAGCTCTACAGAAGAACTGTTCCAACTTTTGTACGGCACGGTGTTGGCAGCGTTGTATCAAGGCTCCCTGTTTCACACAGGAAGCTGAGTTTTGAATTCAAGGCGAAAAGGTTTGTTAGAGGAGCGGAGTTTGATGTTCCCGGATCACACTTTTTCTGGCGAGTTGTTCTTTCCGAAGATGCAAAGCTTCAGGTGCTCAATTCCCCTGGGCGATTTTCAGGATTCGGAGAGTCTTCGCAGTATTTTTCAGATATTTTCAGCAACTGTAAAACACGGTCTGACCTCAACAAACTGATGTGTATTGATACACGGTGTCATCTTCCACATGACCTGATGATCAAGAATGACCGAATGACCATGGCTCATTCAATTGAAGCGAGAGTTCCTTTTACTGATGTTGAACTGTTCCGTTTTCTTGCTTCTGTTCCCGCCGAAGTCAAATTTCCGGGAATGCGCAAGAAGCATCTGCTGAGAAATTCCATGAAAGACCTGCTGCCTGACAGTATTGTAAACAAGAAGAAGGTGGGTCTTGAAATGCCCTATTCCAGGTGGTTGAGGAATGAACTGCGGGATGTTGCTATGGAGTATTTGAAGCCATCAAGACTGAACAGTACAGGTTTGTTTAACGGGGCGGGTGTTGAGAAGCTATGGCTGCAGCATGACAGGCATGAAGTTGATCACGGCAGGGCTTTATGGGGTATTCTGAATTACATGATGTGGTATGATCTGTACATAGCTTCCACAGATTACAAAAACTATATCAATCCCGGGGTCGTTCGCCGGTGAAGCGCCGCGTAACCGTTCTTGGAGCAGGACCAGCCGGATTGTGGACAGCGCTTTCTCTTCTTGAAAAACACAGTGAAATTGAAGTAACTGTGATTGAGAAAGAAAACTCTCCGGGGGGGATCACCGGAAGTTTCAGATACAGAGACCTTATCTTTGATTACGGCAGCCACCGGTTGCACCCTGCAACCAGTTCAAGTCTTATGGGCAGAATCAGCGATCTTCTTGGCGATGATCTCCTGAAGAGACCGCGTAACGGAAGAATCTGGCTGGAGGAGCGGTTTATTTCGTTTCCTTTGAAGCCAGTCGATCTGGTTTTTCATCTTCCGTTTTCCTTTTCATTCGGTGTTGTTCTTGATTCTCTGACTTCTGTGTTTTCAAGCAGAAGCGAAGGGGTTTCGTTTGAGGATACACTCAGAAGCGGTCTTGGTAAAACCATAAGTGAACGGTTTTATTTTCCCTATGCAGAGAAGCTCTGGGGGCTTTCCCCGGCGGATTTGTCGCCTGTACAGGCAAAAAAGAGAATTGCTTCTTTAAGCATAGGGAAAATGATGAAGAAGGTTCTTTCTTCTGTGGGCAGCTCCTCAGGGAGCAGCGGGTATTTTTACTACCCAGTGAACGGATTCGGACAGATCGCCTCGAGGGCAGCCGATGCAGTTGTTAACCTTGGAGGGAAAATTATACTTGATACGGAAGTTGTTTCAGTTACCCCCCCCTCAGAAAAGCAGCACGGAACAGTTGTTACCGCAGGCGGAAGCAAATTTGAGACCGACTTTCTTTTTTCTACCATACCGGTAAATAATCTTGCAGGGATTCTTGATCCGGCTCCGCCGCCTTCTGTAGTTGAAGCTGCAGGCGGACTGCTGTTCAGGTCAATGGTGTTCTGCTTTGTAGAAGTACGGAAATCCCAATACACCCCTTACGATGCCCACTACCTTCCCGGTCTTGACACCTGTTTTTCAAGGCTTTCAGAGCCGCGGAACTACAGCGGCACAGATGAACCGCAGGGCAGAACGGGGCTGTGCTTTGAGATTCCGTGTACAGAAGGGGATGGTGTGTGGTCTCTTGATGATGATGGTATTCTGAAGCTGGTTCTTGATGACCTGGCTAAAACAGACCTGCCTGAACTGGAGGTAGCAGGCTTTGTTGTGAAAAGAATGAGAAACATCTATCCTGTTTACGACCATGCATTTTCCCGGAACCTCAGTACCGTAGAAGAGTTTTTAACAAGATACAGCCGGATGGTTTCTTATGGTCGGCAGGGTCTGTTCGTACACGACAACACACACCATACTATGGAGATGGGAGTTGCTGCTGCCGATTGTCTTTCAGCGGATCTACACTGGGACACAGAGAAGTGGGCAGATTACAGAGAGCTTTTCAGTTCCCATGTGGTTGTGGATTAATGGAGGATTCAATCATGAGGAACGCAGGCAGGTTGCAGGTTTACACGGTAATGGCAAGGGGAAAACAACGGCAGCTCTGGGGCTGGCTGTCAG
>JAGGYZ010000299.1 GCA_021162285.1 Candidatus Fermentibacteraceae bacterium | reverse complement strand
GGATACAGCAGGAATGCTATTCACACAGGGTTTGTTCTTGATTCCGATCTGAATTTTATACAGAAACCATACGGTTCTGATTCGCTTCTTCGTAAGATACGCCAGGTGCTTGACTCATGATAAAGGAAAATGAGCTTCCTGCTCCTCTGAAGGAGCAGTCTGAAAAAGAACTGCACATGTACAAACATCTTGTCTCTTTAAGCAACGATCATATGTCCTTTATCGGCACTGATTATGTGTACCGTACTGTAAACAATGCGTATCTTGCAGCTCACGACAAAACCAGCGATATGATCGTTGGCCATACGATTGCTGAACTTATGGGTGAAGATGTTTTTGCAGATCAGATAAAGGAAAGGTACGACAGATGTCTTGCCGGAGAGAGGGTTCAATATCAGGAGTGGTTTGATTTCCCAAACCTTGGTCTTCGCTGCATGGATGTGGTCTATCATCCTTATCTTAATGAAACAGGCGATGTTACGGGAGTTGTTGTAAGCAGTAGAGATATTACAGACCTTTACAATTCAAAAAGGGAACTGGATAAAAAAACTTCTCTTCTGGAAAGCATTCTTCACAGCACCACCGAAACAGCAATTATTACAACCGATCTTGACTTGCGCATTAACTGTTTCAATCCAGCTGCCGCAAAGTTGTATGGCTACAAGGCTGATCAAGTTGTAGGTAGAACCGTTATGGAGATCCACAAATCATTCAATGTTGCACCGGAAAGACTGGAAAGAGCTCTTGAAATAGTTCGCAAAACAGGTTGTTATGATTACCTGCATGATCTGGATACAGGAGCAGGCTTGGGTATTCGTAACATAAAATCCCGACTTGAGGGAATCTATAACTCAAAAGGGGAGATGACAGGTTATTCAAAGTTCGCCTGGGATGTTACTGACAGCAGACAGATGGAAATGAAGCTTCGTGAAAGTGAACAGCGTTTTCATGCATTGTTTGACGAAATAAGCGATGGGGTTGCTGTTTATAAAGCTGTTGATGATGGTGCAGATTTTGTTTTTCTGGATATTAACACTGCCGGGCAGAAAATGGATGGCATATCCAGAGAAGATGCAGTGGGACGCAGAGTTACAGATATCTTTCCCGGTGTAGAGCAATTCGGACTTATGGATGTATTGCGCCGGGTCTGGAAAACAGGGGTTTCTGAAGTTCATCCTGCGTCACTCTATCAAGATGGCAGAGCATCGTTCTGGCGGAAGAACACTGTTTACAAACTGCCTTCCGGGGAAGTTGTGGCAGTTTACTCCGATGAAACTTTAAGGAAGCAATCGGAGGAAGCGCTGCGGAAAAGCGAAGAAAACTACAGGCTTCTTGTTGAAACGAATACCAGCGGGATTCAGGAAATAGGTGTTTCCGGAGTAATTGTTTTCGGGAACCAGGCTTACCACAACCTTCTGGGTTACACGAATGGTGAACTGATGGGCAGATCGATGTATGATCAGCTCGAAAAGGATGAGGCAATAAGGCTTTCCGATCACATCAAGTTCCTGATAGAGCAGCAGCCTGAACCTCAGCCCTGGTTCGGTACTGCAACAAAAAAAGACGGTACGGTTATAGATGTTCGCACAGACTGGAACTACAAGCGGAACGAAAGCGGTGAAGTAATCGGGTTCATTTCTGTTCTGACTGATATAACCCGGCGCAAAAAGAATGAAGAGATACTGAAGGCGGAACACGCAAGATTTGTTACTGTCATGGATTCTCTGGACGCAATGGTGTATGTGGCGGATATGCAGACACACGAGATCCTTTTTGTTAACAGGCAGATTCGAGATTCTTTTGGTGACGTTGTCGGAAAGATCTGCTGGCAGGCACTGCAGACCGGGCAGACCGCACCATGCAGCTTCTGCACAAACCACCTGCTTCTTGATCAGGACTCCAAACCTGTGGACCCGGTGATCTGGGAATTCAGGAATACCGCTGACGGGAAATGGTATCAATGCAGAGACCAGGCAATCCCATGGCCTGATGGACGACTTGTTCGAATAGAGATAGCATTTGATATAAGCCACAGAAAGCTAACAGAAGAGTTTCTTGCCGTAGAAAAGCGAAGACTGTCGGACATTATCTCCGGAACCAATGTGGGTACATGGGAGTGGAATATTCAGAATAGAGAACTTCTTGTTAATGAGCGCTGGGCCGGGATCATCGGTTACACCCTTAAGGAACTGTCTCCAATCACCATGGACACCTGGAACGGATTTGTTCACCCTGAAGACCTGCCAAAGGTGGATGAGAATCTTGAAAAGCACTTCAGCGGTGAACTTGAGTACTATGTGCTTGAGGCCAGAATAAAACACAGGAATGGAGATTGGGTCTGGGTGCAGGACAGAGGCAGGGTGTCCACATGGGCTGCTGATGGTAAGCCTCTTCTAATGTCGGGAACCCATATTGACATTACAGAGCGTAAGCATGCAGAAGAAGAAATTATCAAGCGCGAGCGATACCTGAAAGGTCTGAATGAATCTACCAAGATTCTGCTTGCTTCTGTGGGATCAATTCCCTTCCAGGAATTTATCGACTGTCTCGGGCCGGCTGCTGGGGCCAGCCGTACTTACATATTTATGAATCATTACGGTCACCGGGGAGAGCTGTTGTTAAGCCAGAAAGCTGAATGGTGTGCTCCTGGTATTCTGCCGGAAACAGACAATCCACTGCTGCAGAATCTCTCCTATGATGAGTGGATTCCAAGGTGGTGGGATATTCTCCACAAAGGCGATCTTATAAACGGTCGTGTCGCTGATTTTCCCGGAAAAGAGAGGGAAATTCTAGATCCTCAGGGCATTCTGGCGATCCTGATAATTCCCTTGATGGTAGATAACGAATTTATTGGCTTTATTGGTTTCGACAATTGTGTCTCTGACGTGGAATGGGACGACGTAGAACAGACTTTTCTCAGTACTGCTGCAAACGATCTTTCTCAGGCCATCAGGCGTGTTCGCATGGAAGAGAAGGTGCGAATCTCACTGAGGGAAAAGGAAGTGCTTCTTCGTGAGATACACCACCGGGTAAAGAACAACATGCAGGTTGTCTCAAGCCTGCTTAATCTTCAGGCACGAAGGATGTCTCAGGGCAAAGCACTGGATGCTATTCGAGAGAGCCAGAGACGCATCAGCGCAATATCTCAGGTACATGAGGCTCTTTATCTGTCAAGTGACCTGAGTCGCATTTCCATGGACAAGTACCTTACAGGGGTTCTAAGAGAGATCATTAGCTTGTATTCTTCAGAGGAAGAGAATATTCGATACAGCATTGATGCTTACGATCTGGTGCTGACCATCTCTGACGCAATCCCCATTGGTCTTGTAACCAATGAACTGGTAACCAATGCATTCAAGCATGCCTTTCCGGAACAACGAAAGGGTTTGATTCAAATTACTATTAGAGAGCTTTCTGATAATATTGTAGAACTTATGGTAGCAGACGACGGGGTGGGGATGCCTGGGGAGATGGATATTATGGGTGCTAAAACCCTGGGATTGCAGATAGTTCGCAGTCTGGTTAAGACGCAACTCGGCGGAACGATAAATATTATTCGCGATAAAGGTACCACTTTCAGCATCAAATTCAGCCGGTCAATTGATCCGGAATCTGAAAGTAAGTTGCCTGACCAGGCAGGGAGAGGGTAATGGATAAAGCAAAAATAATGATAGTTGAGGACGAGGGTCTTGTAGGGCTTGATATTCAGAACAGTCTTCAGGATCTGGGATATAGCACCGCATCTGTTTTCTCCAGAGCCAGCGATGCTCTTGAGTGCCTGGAGAATGAATCCGTTGATCTTGTTTTGATGGACATCCATTTGATGGGTGATATGGATGGTATTGAAGCAGCGAAAGAGATTAATGAGCGTTTTAGTATCCCAGTTCTTTTCCTTACTGCTTTTGCCAACAGTGAAGTTATACAGCGCGCTCGCAGTGTTGGTGCTTCTGGATACCTGCTGAAACCTTTCAAAACAAAGGAACTGGAAGCAGTGGTCGAAGTTGCTCTGTACAAGCACAGAGCCGATCTGGACAGGGGCATTCTGGAGAAAAGGCTTCAAAGGGCACAGAAGTACGAAAGCCTGCGGGTCATGGCCGGGGGAGTTGCTCACCAGTTCAACAACAGTCTGCATGCCGTTCTAGGGAATATATCTTTTGCCCTGGAGGACCTTCCCAGAGAGTCGCCTTCCCGACACAGTTTGATGGAAGCCGAAAAGTCCGCGTGGAAGGCGGCTGAGCTGAGCAAGCAGATGCTGGCTTTTTCCGGCCACGGGTTTGTCAAAACAACAGAACTTGATATTACAGCATTTATAGGGCAGTTGAAGCACCTGTTGAAGGCTATGCTTCCTTCGTCTGTTGTTCTTGAATTTGATCTTGCCCACATGCTTCCATTGATAAAGGCCGATCCGGGTCAGCTGAAACAGATTGTCATTGCTTTGATATTAAATGCCATGGAAGCTATTGATGGAAAGAGTGGCATAATTACAGTCAGAACTTCTTGTATGGAATGTGACACAGATTATCTTATACCGTTGCGGTCAGGCGAATTTCTTGAAGAAGGAACTTATGTCGCCCTGGAAATTGCTGATACAGGGGTCGGTATGGATAGTGACACAATTCAGAAAGTGTTTGATCCATTCTTTTCAACCAAATTCACAGGAAGAGGCCTTGGCCTTCCGGCGTCTTTAGGTCTTGTTCAGGCTCACCATGGAACCATAAGGATCAGCAGCAAACCTGGACAGGGATCAACGGTGAAGGTTCTGTTTCCCGCCTGCCGAACAGATCATCATGAAGACAATATTCTAAGAGCCGGAGGATCACCGGCCTGGCAGGGCAGTGGAACCATCCTGCTTGTGGATGACGAAGAAGTAGTTCGGACAATAAGCAGAACTATGCTGGAACGGTTTGGTTTTAAAGTTCTTACAGCTGAGAATGGTACTGAGGCAGTCAAAATATTAAACAGGAATTCAGAAGAGATAGTTTGCATTCTTCTTGATCATACCATGCCTGGAATGAGCGGAGAACAGGTATTTCAAGAAATTCGCAGGATACTGCCTGATGTGAAAGTTGTTTTATCCAGTGGGTACAGCGAGGAGGAAGCCACACTCAATTTTCAAAAAGGAGATCTGGCCGGTTTTCTGCAGAAACCTTACGGATTTGCATACATGGCTAATAAAATCAGGAAAGTTCTTGAATCCTGATCTGTTTCTGCTGCATTCCCGTTTATGATTCTAAGAGAGCAGATGTGTATTTAGATGAAGCCCAAGAATAAATGCGGATATTCCAGCCAGAACGTTGATAAGTATAAACGCACCTGCCGTAACAACATCCCCTGAGTTCCAGAGTTTTACCGCGTGTCCACTGAAAGCGCTGAAAGTGGTTAAAGCACCCAGAAAACCGGTGGCAGCAAACAGAGCAAATCTCGAGTCATGTGAGAGCAGCCCCATAACAAGGCATCCGGCAAGGTTTACAGCGATGATACCGATTGTGCTTCCTGTGACACTTACAACCAGGTGGCGTACAACAGCACCGGCAAACCCACCGGCCCCCACAGCCGCGGCTTCGTAGATGAGTTTCACTTGTTCTTGTACTGCTTCAGAACTTCTTCAGCTACAGACGCCGGAACAGCTTCGTAGTGTTCGAACTGCATCGAGAACGAGGCCCTTCCCTGTGTGGAGTTTCTGAGATCTGTTGCGTAACCGAACATCTTGGACAGGGGTATACGAGCTTTGAATTCCTTGGCATTTCCACGGGCTTCCATGGCTACGATAATTCCCCGACGTTCATATATGCTTCCTGATACTCCCCCGGAGTATTCCTCGGGAGTAACAATTGAAACTGCCATCATGGGTTCAAGAAGACGGGGGCTGCACTTCATAAAGGCTTTCTTAAAGGCATTTCTGGCACAGATACGGAATGCCATTTCGGAAGAGTCAACGGCGTGGCTGGACCCGTCTTTCAGTGTAACCTTAACATCTACGACAGGGAAGTCGCAGTAAACTCCGTCTTTCATGGCATCTATGATGCCTTTTTCCACCGATGGTATGTACTCTTTGGGTATGTTTCCGCCCTTTACAGAATTCTTGAATTCAAAACCAGTTCCAGCCTGAAGAGGTTCCAGGTTGAAAATAATGTGGGCGAACTGGCCTTTTCCACCTGTCTGCTTCTTGTATCTCTCGTTCCAGTCAACAGAGCCAATTATGGTTTCTCTGTAGGCTACCTGTGGTTCATTTACTTCCACTTCAACGAAAAATTCCCGCTTTATTCTGTCTATCAGTATTTCCAGGTGAAGTTCCCCCATACCGGAGAGAACGGTATCTCCTGTTTCATCGTTGGTTTCTACGGTAAAAGTTGGATCTTCTTCCGAGAGTTTTGCCAGCGCATCTGTGAGCTTGTCTCTGTCCTGCCTTTTAACTGGTTTTACGGCAATGCTCAGAACAGGAGCAGGGAACTCAATAGCTTCAAGAATGATGGGATCATTCGGAGCACAGATTGTGTCTCCGGTAATAGTGTCTGAAAGACCAATGACGGCACCAATTTCACCTGTATTCAGCCTGTCTACAGATTCGCGCTTGTTGGCGTGCATTCTAAGGATTCTGCCAACCCTCTGTTTCTTTCCTGTTGTGGAGTTCAGCACATGGGTTCCTGCTTCAAGAACACCGGAGTAAACTCTGATGTAAATCAGTTTTCCCGTGTGTCTGTCTGTTACAACCTTGAAAGCCAGCGCCGCCAGCGGACCGTCGTTACCGGCTTCGCGCTGTTCAAGCTTGCCTGTTTTGCTTCTTCCGCTGATAGGGGGAAGATCCACAGGGGAAGGAAGATAGGATATAACAGCGTCAAGAAGCCTCTGTATTCCCTTGTTTTTGTAGGCGCTTCCGCACAGAACAGGGCAGACCAGCCCGGAGTGGGTTGCCTTTCTGATGGCTGCGGAGAGTTCGCTCTTTGATATCTCTTCGTCGGAACAGAATTTGTCAAGCAACTCCTCATCTACTTCGCTTACTTTCTCCACAAGGATAAGTCGCTGTCTGGCTGCCACAGCCTCCATTTCAGCAGGAATGGGTTTTTCTTCAAATATTTTCCCGCCGGACTGTTCATCGTAGTACACTGCACAGTTGTCAACCAGGTCGATGATGCCCAGGAAATCCCCTTTTTCGCCTGTGATAGGAATGGTGACTGGAACAGCATTGGCATTCAGTCTTGAATGCAGTTCCTTTACCACGCCATAGAAATCTGCACCGGATCTGTCCATCTTGTTGATGAATGCAATACGCGGAACACTGTACTTGTCCGCTTGCCGCCAGACAGTTTCACTCTGGGGTTCAACGCCCCCTACGGCACAGAAAAGTGCTATGGTCCCATCGAGTATTCTAAGGCTTCTTTCCACCTCTACCGTAAAATCCACATGTCCAGGTGTGTCGATCAGATTGATCTGATGTCCTTTCCACTCGGTTGTCGTGGCGGCACTTGTGATTGTAATTCCCCGTTCCTGCTCCTGAGCCATCCAGTCAAGCGTGGCTTCCCCGTCGTGTACTTCACCCATCTTGTGTGACTTACCAGTGTAGTAGAGGATTCTCTCGGATACGGTGGTTTTACCGGCATCAATGTGAGCCATTATTCCTATGTTGCGAATCATATTGAGACTGTAATCCCGTGCCATCTATCCTTCTCCGTTCCTGATTGATTGAAATTTGTGCCGAATATACGCCGGTTCCAGTGTTTTGTGCAATTCTTCACAGAATAGATCATTCATGCACCCGGCTGAATGAGAAACACAGATACGACACAGGAAAACAGGTGATCAGTCCTGGTTTCCGGTGTATTCTGCTTCCACTGTAATTGAAATACCGCCTCTCACACCAAAATCTGCCTGAACGCGGCACCACCGCGGGTGAATTGCTTCAACCAGATCGTTCAGAATAATGTTTGTAACATGCTCATGAAAAACACCTGTGTTGCGGTACGTCTGAAAGTACAATTTCAGGGACTTTGATTCAAGGATCCTTTTATCAGGTATGTAGGTGATGGTGACTGTGGCAAAATCTGGTTGGCCTGTTTTCGGGCAGACACATGTAAACTCATCAGTTGCAAGGGTTACTGTGTAGTCTCGTTCAGGGTTAAGGTTCTCGAATGCCTCCAGCCCTTCGAATTCATCGGTGGAGTTTCCCAGAAGGGAAAGGCCGCTAGCATCATCTGTCATGTTTCTCCTTTTTCGGAACCTGTCATCCTGCGTATTATGGACACAAGATCACCTATTGCATAGGGCTTGCTCAGAACCTCGGGTGTTTCTTTCATATCCAGGAGCCGGTCACCTGCGTAACCTGTTGTGAATACAACCGGAACTTCTGCACCGAGAGCGATGATCTCCCTGTAAGCCTCCGGTCCGCTCATTTCAGGCATCATTACATCAAACACAAGCATTTCAATCTCGTTGTGTCTTTTCTTGAAAACATCTACAGCTTCTATGCCGTTTTTTGCCCGGATTACCGTTATCCCGGCCATTCCAAGCCCCTCCACAGCAAGTGTCATTACACGGTGGTCATCTTCAGCGAGAAGGATGCAAACACCACGGGTAACCTCAGAGTTAATCTGTTTCAAGGGGATCGTTGCGGTTTCTGGCGGTTGATGGTACAGATGATCCACTTCCAGAGCAGGGAAGTAAGCTGTTATCTCAAGTCCTTTACCGGTTCTGTTTCTCACATTGATGTATCCGGAGTGTTCTCTGACAACTCCAAGAACAGTTGCAAGACCAAGCCCGGTGCCGCCGTCAAGTTGTTTCGTTGTAAAGAAAGGCTCGAATATATTTTCCAGATTGTTTTCCGGGATTCCCGGACCAGTGTCTGTTACCGTAATTGCTGCATAGTTTCCCGGCTGGATAGTACCGCTTGTTACAGAAAGCGGTTCAATTATGGAAATTTCTTTAAGAGCAATGTTCAGCTCTCCACCAAGAGGCATTGCATCCCTTGCGTTTACACACAGGTTCATGAAAACCTGCTCTATCTGTGACGGGTCTCCGTAGACCCAGGTATCAAGGGTGGTGATATCCGAGGTAATTACGATGTTTTCTTCCATAATTCTTGAAAGCAGTTTGAAAAATCTACCTGTAAGAGCACTGATTTTTACATTCTGAAGTTGTGGTTTTCTGTCTCTACTGAACAGAAGCAGGCTTTTCACAAGTTCCCTTCCCTTTTCGGCCGCTTCAAGAATGGGTTTTGAAACATCTGTGATAACAGGATCGTGGTCTGAGACCCTGTCCAGTATATCGCAGTAGCCAATTATTACATGCAGAAGGTTGTTGAAGTCATGTGCGACTCCACCGGCAAGGCGGCCGATTGCCTCCATTTTCTGAGATTGAATGCTGTCAATTTTCTGCTGCATAAGAGAAAGTTCCTTCTGCTTGATAACCGTAGTATCAAAGAGAATTCCTGAGATTGCCCGGGGGGTTCCCCTTGCAATTGCCCCGATGTTAAACCATCTTGAAATGGAGTCATCACCTTTGCAGTTGACCTCACCGAAAAAGCTGTCAATTCTGCCGGAAGCCAGCTTATTCAGCTTATCTTGTACCTCCTCTGAAAGCACAGGATTTTTTACCCATGTGGAAAAGCTTGGAGGATTTTGCAGTGGTGTGTAAGACATGGATTCGAAAAATTCTTTGTCTGCATTGAGGTAGTCAGTTTCCGGTGAAGCATTCCAGATCACCGCCCCGGAGGCTTCAAGAGCCAGCTGCAGCTGATCAAGTCTGGTCTGGAGAGTTATCTCTGTTTTGATAAGCTTTGAGATGTCTACCAGAACGACCAGAACGGAATTCTCACCCTTGTAAACAAGTTTTCTCGCGTGAACAAGAAAATGCAGTGAACCTCTGTTTTTCAAAGAGATATCCATTTGAACGGGTTCACCCTGTGTTGATGAAAGTGTCTGTCTGAGAAACTTTTCTATTCTGATCTGTGAATCTTCGTCTACGATTTTGTAGAGGTCCCGGTTCTTCTCATCGAATCTTCTGAAGCCGTATTTATCAATAAGAGATTGATTTACATAGATTATGCTGGTACCGCGCAAAACAAGAATTCCTATGTTTTTATCCAGCGAGATCTCTTCAAACAGGTTGTTGCTCTCGGTGAGTTTTCCCAGAAGAAGCAGATGGGCGTTTTCCCTGCTTCTGATAAAGAATATTGCAACTATGGAGAGAACGGAGACAATGGTCAGGGGAAGAGCCACCAGATTGAGTACCTGTATGTAAATTGAATCGGGAAGAACAAATATCCATGCAATGTAAACTGCTGCTGAACCGAATCCGGCAACCAGTTGAAAGAGAACAGCAGACACTCGGAATCTTGACTTCTCGGCCTGTCTGAGGAAAAGCCCGAAAAGAAGAGCCGATAAAATAATACCTATTCCAGGCAGCATTCCGGTGCCACCTATGGACAGTCTTATTATCAGAAGCGGAATTACTGCTATGGAACCAACAATGTAGCCACCGGTAAGGGCAGCTACTACAATTACAGGAGCACGCATATCTATAAGAACGCCTGGAAGTACTTCAACACTGAACAGAATTGCAAGAACACCGCATGCGGCAAACACCAGACCCTGAATGAGAATGGTGATAACCGGTTTTCTAACCCTCCATCTGAACAGTCGAGTCAGAAATAAAAATGATACAGCGAGCATAGCTGAGTTCTCAAGCAGAGCTTTGAGTATGTCAATTCTCAATTTTCATTCCTCTGTCAGGCCGGTTTTACCGCCTCGAAGGCTGCCTCCGGTGTATCTGAAGGATTCAGAGACATCCAGTCAAGAATGTATCGGGCTCCTGTGGTGCTGATACCGTTTTCGAAGCACCATGTCAGTGCGTCTCGAACCCCGTTTTCCGTAAGTGTTTTCATCCAGTCTTTGCCTTCTCGTCTAGAACCGCGCATCCGGTCAGCCAGCAGGCTGGCAAGTGGAGCTGGTCTGAACTCTGTTCTCGACAGCAGTTCGTCGAACACATCGCACAGCTCCAGATTAAGCAGCCGATCGATGAGGTGTTCACTGAGCCCCAGTTTCCTGTAGGTGTCTCTTCTGTCCCAGGGTTTTTCAGGAAGCAGTTTCTGCAACCTTTCAAATGTATCCGGTGCAATAGCCTGTGGCGGGAGATCTGTATCAGGGTACATCCTGTCTGCCCCTGGAAGAATTCTTTCAAAATCGGTTGTTCCGCCTGGTTGTGCCTGTCTGGTTTCAGGAGGAACGCCAAGGAATGCTTCCTGTATTCTGATACAGATCTCGTTGGCTGCAGTCTGAAGATCTTCCTCCGGACCGGCAAACACCATCGCCGCGTCGTCGGGGGAGATTCCCATGGTTGATCGAAGCATGTCTGAAGCGCAGTTAAGAACGGGCTGATACTCCAGGCACGCAATAACCCTTACCCGTCCCCGAAGTTCGTCAAGGAATGTACGCTCAGGCTGTGTCGGCCAGTTGATGAATTTCCTGAATCCTGGAATAATCATCACTGCTGCAATGTGCTGTCTGGATTCAAGACTATCGGGGCTGAAGTTTTCACCGGCAGCTTCAACTCTGCTGAGAGCAGAGTACTCCTGTTTCAGCCGGTCTGCTGTGAAATCGGAAGTTTTCAGCTGATGCCGCAGGTCAAGCAGTGCCTTTTGTCTGTAGGCCTCGATTCTGGAAAGAGATTCTATGTAGCCTATTTTGGCTACACCTTTTATCTCAATCCTTGTACCACCTCTGATAGACACATTCACATCCTGTCTCACAGAGCCTATTCCCCTTCTGACCAGGTGTGTAGAGCGCATGGTTTCGCCTATGAGTTTTGCAGCAACCGCCATCTCGTGAGGTGTGTAGAGTTCCGGGGCTGTTACCGGCTCAACAAGCGGTATGGAAAGGCGATCTGTGCGGAACACAACATCGTGTCCCACATCGGAAACCTCGCGGCAGGCGTCTTCCTCCATGCTCATCTGTATGAAGTGGAGTTCTCGTCCGAGGAACGGAATAACTCCGTTAACTCCTACAATTGCAGTTCGTTGAAAACCAGTTGGAATAGACCCGTCCAGGTACTGTTTGCGTGTTATATGAATTTCGTCAACCAGAGACATGTTGAACATCATGGCCAGCTGCAATGCAATGCTTACAGCTTCAGGATTCGCCTGAAAAGGCGGTGTGTCATCCATTTCATAGGTGCACACGGAATCGTTGTAAAGCAGATAATGAACCTGTTTTTTTGTTTTGAATTCCATGAGGGCGGTTCCGTCGTACTCTCCAAATTCACTGAGTGTAGGGCGCATGTGACGGAGGATTTCCTGGTCGTGTTTATCGTTACGGATCCTTGTTGAACACCGGCAGAACAGCTTTCCGGATGTTGCGAGCTGCTGATGGGTCTCAAGACCCCCTCTGAAACCAAGCTCGCCGAGTTCAGTGTAATCCTGCAAAGTAATTCCTTTCGATGCTGTGTAGTAAATATGAAATTGTCAGCCTGAAAATAACGATTAACAGGGCTGGGGTAAACAGGCACAGGTATTGACCGAATGCCCTCCCCGGGCTATTATCGAAATGTGAGATTGGAAGTCAAACCTTATGTAGCCGCTTTTCCCGCATGTTCGGGAGGGGTGGCATTTAGTTTGGCTTCTGTTTAACATGAAAGGAGTTACCATGAACGTGGAGATCAGCGCAAGACACTTTGAAATAACCGATTCCCTGAAGGAACACGTTGATGAAAAACTGTCCGTTCTGGACAAATTCTACGACGGAATCGATGATGTTCATGTTGTTCTTGAGCTTTCGTCAGGAATGAGTAGATCGCATGTTCAGTTGCGGGGAGACAGATTGAAACTCGATTCCCGGGCACAGGGACATGATATGTATTTTTCTTTCGATGATTGCGTTTCTTCTCTCGAAAGGCAGCTCAGGAAATTCAAAGAAACCCATCATGACCATCCTCACAGGGAAAACAACGGCAATAATCCCGTTTCCGGTGCGTGGTACATTGCGGCAGAACCATCGGAGCTTACGTCCCCGGTTCTTCTGGAAGACGCTGCCGTTTTAAAAAGGTTTTCAACCAACGATGCAATGACCGAGTTCGAGGTAAACGGTGACGACAGAAACCTTGTATTCTACAACACTGAAACGAACAGCTTCAGCGCTGCATACAGAACTTCCAGCGGTGCTACTCAGGTTGTTGAGCTTACACGCAAGGAATAGAAAAGGTGTTGGATCGCTACCCTGATCCGGAAGTGTTTTCTGTAGGTGTGATGTATGAGCAATTGCGGAAAAGGCTTCAGCTTGAAGACATGACTGATACATGGGGATACGACCGTATGGTCGTGTCCCCGGATATCAGCCGTCCCGGTCTGTGTCTTTCCGGGTATACCTACAAGTTCATGCACGACAGAATCCAGATATTTGGCGAGACTGAAATTACACTGCTTAATCAGCTTTCTCCACTGGAAAGACAGGCTGCCGTGAAGACTGTTTTCAGTTTTCCCGTTGTGTGCAGCATTGTTACAAAAGGTCTTTCTCCCCCCGAAGAACTTGTTTCAGCCTCGCGCTCTTCCGGTTCCGCATTGTTTGTTTCTCCGCTGGATACAACGCCTCTGATACACGATCTGACTGATTTTTTCAGCGAAGTTTTTGCACCTCATGTTTCTCTTCATGGAACACTAGTGGATGTTTACGGTGAAGGTCTTCTTGTTATGGGAAGAAGTGCCATAGGAAAGAGCGAAGCTGTTCTGGGTCTGGTGGAAAGAGGGCACAGGCTGGTTGCAGACGATCTTGTCAGGGTAAGAAAAACAGGTAATCGTCTGATTGGTTCCGGGGATGCAATGCTTGGATTTCATATGGAGATAAGAGGAATTGGATTTGTGAACATTGCAGAACTGTTTGGTGTCGGTTCGATCAAGGAGATGCAGTCGGTGGATCTTGTGGTCAGGTTGTTTGACACTGATCTCAACGATGAGGCAGACCGGTCAGGGCTTGAAGACAAACACATGAGTATATTGGGAGTTGGCGTTCCCATGGTGGAGATACCAGTGCTTCCAGGCAGGAATATTACACTGCTTCTCGAAGTTGCCGCGATGATGAATATTCAGGCCAAGGATACTGGCAGTACATCTGCTGAACGGCTTAACAGGAAACTCATTGCCCGTATGGGCAGAAAAAGGCTGAGAGAATAATATGACAGAGATAAAGGTGGTTGTTCCCAACAAACTGGGGATACATGCCCGTCCAGCCGCACTGATTGTAAGAGCTGCTGTGGAGTTTGTCAGTGATGTGTGGGTGGAAAGCCCTGCGGACAAAGTCAATGCAAAGAGTATCATGGGAGTAATGACCCTGGCAGCCTCCGGGGGCACTGAAATTGTTGTTTCTGCAGACGGATCTGATGAGGCTGAAGCTGTGGAGGTTGTAGCGGAGGTAATCAGAAGCGGCTTCGGCGAAGAGATGATTTAGATGTTTTTCAAAGGTGTTCCCGCCTCACACGGTATCGCCATCGGATCGGCTTTTCTTCTTAAGGTTGAAGAGCTGAGGCACGCAAAGCGGCTTCTCGAGTCGTCCGAACAGGCTGAACTTGAGGTTAAGAGGTTTCAAGTCGCCATATCTTCCGTTCGTCACGATCTTGAAAACATTGCGGATACCATGGAAGATGTTGTTGAAGGTCGTCAGATTCTTGAATTCCTTCTGCTTCTGCTTCAGGATCCAACAATAAAGAGAGATGTTGAAAGCAGAATTCTGGGTGGACTGGTTAATGCAGAGTATGCAGTAAGCACAGCGATCCGCGGTGTTATGGATAAATTCGAGGTTATGGCCGACCCATACATCCGTGAAAGGGTTGCAGATGTAAGAGATGTCGGCCGTCGGGTTATTGAGAAGCTTACAGGTACGGAAAAGGATGTTCTCGATAAGCTGCAGGAGCCTGTGGTTCTTGTGGCAAAAGATCTTGATCCATCTGAAACTGCCGGATTAAAACCCGGGCAGATACTGGCTTTTGTTACAGACATGGGAGGAAGAACTTCCCACACAACCATTCTAGCACGTGCTCTCGGTATACCAGCCGTGGTTGGCCTTCAGAAGATTACAACAGAAATAAATCCCCGTGATGTGCTTATCGTGGACGGTATACACGGGCATGTAATTGTTAATCCCACTGAAGATGAGCTCCGGTACTATGCCGGTGTCAAGAAAAAATTCCAGAAAGCCGAGAAACTGCTTCAGAAAATGAATCAGGAGCCTGCAGTTACCGAAGACGGTGTTCGAATAGAGCTGGCGGCAAACATAGAGCTACCATATGAGGTAGAGCTTGTGAACAAACTCGGGGCTGATGGAATAGGTCTGTTCAGAACCGAATTTCTCAGGCTTATTCAGGAAAATGGTGAGAATGAGGAAGACCATTTTACCATTTACGACACAGTGGCTTCCCGGATGAAACCGAAACCTGTGATAATAAGAACATACGATATGGGTGGAGACAAATTCAGAACTGGGCTGAATTCTGCACCGGAAGCCAATCCTTTCCTGGGTTACCGTGCTGTGAGAATTGGTCTTGACAGACCCCAGGAGTTCTCGATTCAGCTGAGAGCTATTCTAAGAGCTTCCGTTCACGGTAACATACGGCTGATGTTTCCGATGGTTACCCATGTGGAACAGTTGCGCAGATTGAGAGACCTGCTTGAGAAAGTAAAGGATGAATTGCGTGCAGATGAGATTGCATTCGACAATGACATGCAGGTAGGGATAATGGTGGAAACGCCAGCAACAGTTATTGCTCTGGATCTTATGCTGCCCTACGCGGATTTTGTATCCATAGGAACCAACGATCTCACGCAGTATTCTCTGGCAGTTGACCGGGGGAATCCCAGGGTGGCCGATCTTTACGATTCATTCCATCCGGCAGTTCTTCGCCAGATTGATACCGTGGTCAGACTTTGTCACAGTCAGGGAAAATGGGTTGGAGTGTGCGGTTCCATGGCCGGTAACCCCCTGGCCGTTCCCCTTTTGATCGGCTTTGGAGTGGATGAGCTGAGTGTTGCACCGTCTCTTATACCTGATGTAAAGAAGATGATTGGCGTTGTTACCACATATGCCGCCCGTGAAATGGCTGAGAAGTCCCTTGTAACGGAAACAGGTCTTGGTGTCAGAGCACTTGTTCACTCTTATGTAATAGGAAAATATCCTGAAATTCTGCTTGATGAGAATGACTGGAAAACAGGAGGCTGATCTCAATGCACTGTATAATACCTGCCGCCGGCAAAGGAACCAGAATGAGGCCGCTTACGTGGTCGTTGCCTAAACCCCTTATTCCGGTTGCAGGGCGACCGGTTCTTGCCCATGTGATAGATTCACTTCTTGATGCTGATGTGGATCACATTACACTGATAACTGGTTATCTCGGAGACACCATAGTTTCCTGGGCCCGGAAACAATACCCCCGGATAAGAATAGATTTTGCAGTTCAGAAAGAGACCGACGGTCTTGCTTCCGCGGTTTTGCTGGCGGAACCGTTCGTTGAAGACGGTCCTTTGATGGTGGTTCTGGGTGATACACTGTTTTCAGCAGACCTGGCTGTACTCCGTGGAGAAACAAGGAACATGATTGTGGCATCTCCCGTGGAAGATCCTTCAAGGTTCGGTGTGGTCGTTATGGATGGAGACAGAGTTGCAGAGCTTGTGGAGAAACCTTCAGAGCCTGTAAGCAATCTGGCCATAGTAGGTGTGTACTACTTCTCAAGTGGAAAAAAGATAATGGAGAACTGCCGTTACCTGAAGGAAAACCAGCTCAGAACAAGGGGAGAGTACCAGCTCACAGATGCCATGCAGCTTATGCTGAAAAACGGAGAACCCTTTGGAATACTGGATATAGACGGGTGGTTTGACTGCGGTAAACCGGAAACACTTCTGGAGACCAACAGGGTACTTCTGGAGAAGAACGGCAGTTCGGGTTCTCCTGTTCTTGAGAATTCCGTGGTTGTTGCTCCGTGCTTCTTCGGTGAGGCAACTGTTATCAGAAACTCTGTTGTGGGCCCGTGGTTTTCATGCGGTGCCGATGTTCACATAGAGAATTCGGTAATTTCGAACACAATTGCCGGGAGCGGTTCACAGTTCAGGCATGTGATGCTGAAGGAATCGATTATCGGGGAAAGGTCAGTTGTACAGGGGACCCCGGCCAGGCTGAACACAGGTGACGATTCTGTTGCGGAGATATAACAGACGGATAGCTCTGTATGCATCTTCCACAGCCAACAGGGGAGGCACCGGTGTTTACACAGCAAGGTTGATTGAAGGGTTTCAGAAGGCGGGGATTTCACAAGTTATTCCAGTTGGATCGCCTGGATCGGGTTACCCGGGAAAATTTATTTCAGAACACATGGGATTACGCCGTGTTCTCAGGAAACAACACTTCGATCTGGCACACCTTCCTGCTTTTGCCGGAGCTGTTCCAGGTGGCATGCCCTACGCTGTAACGGTTCACGATATGGCTTTTATGGCACAACCCGGCTGGTTCCCGGTTCTCAGATCGCTGTACTACAGGTTTCATTTTCCCCGAGTTGCTGCTGGAGCTTCTGTTGTAATAGCAGACAGTGATTTTACGGTTTCGGAAATAAGGAAGTACCTGGGTCTTTCATCAACACGGGTTTACCTTTCGGCACCAGAGAACACTGCTTCCGACGCTTTGTTCAGAAGAACATCCGGAATAACCGGAGATTACATACTTTCAACAAGCACGATTGAGCCTAGAAAGAATATAGACGCCCTGCTGGAAGCCTGGCCGCAGATAAGACGGATACATCCGGGAATGACTCTGGTGGTTGCAGGCAGATGGGGCTGGGGAAAAAAGAAAACGAAAGACGCGCTGGCGAATACTCCTGGTGTCAAGTGGATTGGATCTGTTGATGAATATCTGCTTTCAAGCGTATTCTCAGGCGCGAAGCTGCTTGTTTATCCGTCACTTTATGAAGGGTTTGGTCTGCCTCCTCTGGAAGCTGCTGCTTCCGGAGTTCCGTTTGTGGTCGGACCTGCGAAAACGCTTCTGGAGGTGTATGGGTCTGTGGCTGCAGCAGTTTCCGGTGGAACACCGCAATCCATAGCGGAAGCTGTTCTGAATGCCCTTGAAAAAAAGCAGAACACTGAAGAGCTTCGTGAGTTTGCCGGCAGATTTACGTGTAAAAGTATGGCCGAGAACACATACCGGGCTTACGGGAAGGCATTTCAGTGAAAATTCTCCAGGTGTACAAAGATGTATTTCCTGAGGTTCACGGCGGAATCGAGCGTTACATCCATGATCTGTCACAGTTTCTTGTTTCCAGAGGTCACTGTGTGGAAATTCTGGTTGCTGGTGGTGGAAACAGAGATGTCAACGGACTGGCTGTTAAAGGTGTGTGGTCTCCCGTCCGGGTGCTTTCAAATCCTGTGGCACCTGGATTCAGCAGATTTCTTTCGGAGACAGATGCGGATGTAGTTCATTTTCACCTTCCGCTGCCCAGTGCTGTTCTTGCCTGGACTGTGCTCAAAAAGAAGAGACCGTATGTAGTTACCTACCACAGCGATATAGTTCGCCAGGCTTTTGTGATGCCTGTTTATGGCCCTGTCCTTGCAAGATTTCTGGCAGGAGCCCACAGGGTGATTGTCTCCTCGGACAACTACATCCGAACCTCACGGTACCTCAGAAACCTGCGCAACACACGGACGATTCCCATTGGAACAGATCTGGAGCGGTTCAAGCCAGACGAAGCCGCAGGGAAGACCTACTATCTGTTTGTGGGAAGGTTCAGAAGGTACAAAGGCATATTTGTTCTTCTGGATGCATGGCGGAAAATGGCGAATCCTCCGGATCT
This sequence comes from Candidatus Fermentibacteraceae bacterium, assembly GCA_021162285.1. GTDB lineage: Bacteria > Fermentibacterota > Fermentibacteria > Fermentibacterales > JCC-6 > Sabulitectum. Next base: position 26,724 of record JAGGYZ010000299.1, on the reverse strand, counting down.
TATACTGGCCGGTGGAGGCGGGCTGGTGAACAAGGTAAACACTTTCATCGCGGAACACCATTTACCTGTAAGCGTTGTTAGCAATGTTTCAGACGAAGAGCTCGTTTCACTGTATCAGGGAGCAAGAGCCTTGATCCTTCCTTCCACTCAGCGCAGCGAGGCATTTGGAATGGTGCAGGTTGAGGCAATGGCCTGTGGAACAGCGGTGATAAGCAGCAACCTTCCTACAGGTGTGTCGTGGGTGAACAGCCACGGTGAAACGGGTCTTCTTTTTACCCCGGGTGATTCGTCTGATCTGTGCAGAGTCGTTGCTCGTTTCGAAGAATCGGAAACCATGAGAGCTGTAATGTACACAAAGGCCAGAAACAGGGCAGAGGCCCTTTTTAACAGCAGAACACTCCTGAGAAGAGTTGAAGAATGCCTGACAGAAGCTACCGGGATCTGACGATTCTCGTGCTGTATGCCACTGCACTGGGGGTGATAGACAGCCTTGTTCCAAGGCCTGTTCCATTCATGAAGCTGGGGCTTGCAAATGCAGCAGCAGTAATTGCCGTTGTAAGGTACGGATTTCTGAAAACACTGGAGCTTAATCTCCTTAGAGTTTTTGCCGTGGCTCTTATCACCGGGTTGCTTGCAACGCCCACTTTTCTCCTATCGGTAACAGGTGCTGTAACAAGTGCTGTTGCAATGGGATCCATGAGATTTGTATTCGGAGACAGGTTATCCTGTGCAGGTGTGTCTGTTGCCGGGGCAGTTGCATCTCTTTGGATGCAGCTGGTTGTTGCAAGAATTGTTCTGCCGGGACTTCCGCTGCAGAATATTGTATTATTGCTCACGCTGTGGGGAATTATTTCCGGCGCAGTTACAGGTCTGATTGCGCAGACAGCTGTGTACAGGAGACGGAAAACTGAAGTGTTGCACAAAGACGAGTGTTAAATTAAGATACTGTTACAGGAAGGACAGGTGTTGTTAAACGGAAGGTCTACAGGATTCTGGGTTTTCATTGCCGTTGCAGGTATGATGACCGGTACCGTGTTTGGCGAGGCTGTGGGAGCCGTGTTGCCAGACAGTTCTGTGGCGTTGCGACAGTTTTTCAGCGGTGGGGCCGAGTTCTCTGTAGGACCTCTGGGCTTCGATATCTACATTCTCAGGTTTCAGATCGCTGAAATTGCGGTGAAGATTAACATAATGACATTTGCCGGTCTTCTTGCGGTTGGTGTGTTATACAAATGGTTCTGACTGTACTGGGGGGTTATTTTGGGTCGTATTGGAACCACCGAGCTTGTGCTGATTCTTGTGGTGCTTCTTCTTCTTTTCGGAGCAAAGAGGATTCCCGACATTGCCAGAGCTGTTGGAAAATCCATGAGTCAGTTCAAGAAGGGTTTGAAAGACATTGATATCAAATCTGATGAAACTAGCAGGGAAGACGAAAATAAAGAGCAGAGCGAGGAGTAATACTTTATGGCTACTGTGAGCTACAGTGCTAAGGAAATTGACTGCAAGATCGTGTATGCAGGTCCGGGGTTGTCAGGGAAGACAACAAATGTAAAATACATTCACAGTCAGGTTGATTCAGATTCCAGGGGAAAACTGATTTCTCTGGCCGCTGGCAACGATAGAACTCTGTTTTTTGATTTCCTCCCGCTGGATTCCGGAGAGATCAATGGTTTCAAGATCCGTCTGCATCTTTACAGTGTTCCCGGTCAGGCTATGTATTCAGACAGTCGCCGACTGATTCTTCAGGGTGTTGACGGTATTGTTTTTGTTGCCGATTCTCAGGAGTCAAGAATGGATGCCAACATTGCAAGTCTCAGAGACCTGAAAGAGAATCTCCGCAACCAGAGAAGGAAGGGTGTCAGTCTTGTTCTACAGTGCAACAAGAGGGACTTGCATGATGCTATTCCTGTGGATGAGATTGTTCGTGAACTGGGATTGTCCCGTGTTGCATGTCTTGAATCAGTGGCATCGGAAGGCAAAGGCGTATTTGAGACCCTGCGCAGGGTGAGTAGGATGGTAATAGCAAGGCTGCACAGACAATTTGAAATACTGGAGGGAAGAGCCTGATGTCTGATTCTTTTGTTGATCTGCTGCTTGTGAGACTGGGAAGAGAAGAGGAAAAGAAGAAAGTTTTAAAACTTCTCATTACTAGTCTTGATCTTTCGGTGACAGAGGCTGAGAATGCTGTTAACAACTCGCCATCGGTGATCAAAGAAGCCGTTCCAATGAACGAGGCAAGGGTTATTCAGAAGGATCTTTATCCCTATATCGATCTTCTTCCCCGCCTGGAGGACGAGGCTGGTATCAGTGAAGAATCACCGTCTGGAGTTGTCCTGGATTCTTCAGGAGGAACAGTCAATCCTGAGGGAACTGAGGCTGAACCCGGGGTAGAAACCACGGAAAAGCCCGGGGATGCACAGAGTGAAGAGACAGTTCAGCAGCCTGCAGTTGAGGAAGAGGAAGAGGAACCAATTGTAATTACTTCTGCAAGCGAGGAAATTCTCTCTACGGCAAGGTGCCACATTTGTGGAAGAACACCAACAGACGGCGAGAGACTTGCACCGTGCAGAACATGCGGGCAACTTACCTGCAGGAATTGCTTTGACAGAGTGGCTCATGTATGCAGTCACTGTGCCAGAGATGGAAAATCTGTAGACAGACCCAATAAAGGTGTCACCGCAGAGAACAGAGAGGGCCTTGAATTTGATACGGAACAGCCTGTCAGTGAAAAAACAGGTGCAGGATCAACTGTTTTGAAAACGGTGGTCGCTGTTTTTCTTGTGCTTGCTCTGGCTGCCGTATTTTACTTCATTGATCCGCTGAATCTTTTCTCGACGGTTACCGGGAATTCCACATCTAACACCGGGTTGGTTTCTGCTGATACATCCGGTGTTTCGGGTCAGGATTCAATCAGCACCGGAATTACTACATCACCGGATTCTACGGATATAGATGGTGTACCGGCAGATACGTTGTCAGTAAAGAGTGATTCTCTTGCTGTTGAGGATCCTTTTGGTCTGCGGTTTATTGTTCTGCCAGACAGTTGTATACCTGCAGAGAATCCAGTATCCATCAGTTTTCAGACCAGAGCTCCCCGGAACACAGATGCAGAAGTTTCCGTTGAAAGCAGTGAGGTAGTGTTCAGCAAGCTGGAGCTGCTTGCGTCAGCAATTCCGATCGTGGTGGATGACGGGGCATTTCTGGTTTATGAAGACTCTACAACCGTTGTGGTTATGGTGATTCTTCATCCGGAAGAAGCAGAAGTAAGAATTCGTCTCATGAGGGATGCGGCGGCCATGCTGGAACCTGCAGACATCGACCAGCTGGTACTTATATACAGAGAAAACCGCTACCAGGAGGCTGTTGTATACAGTCTGGTGCACGAGGCTTTCTCTGAGGTAGCAGGTATTCTCAGTCCAAGACAGTTTCAGAATATCATGGGTTACAGAGAGAGCTGCTGGGAGTCTGTCAGCGGTCCTGTGGCTCTATGGCTTTCCGCCATTGAATAATCGTTCTTAAAAGAAAATCAGGAGTTTTGTATTCATGCCAGGAGATACGAAAAAAAAGCTTGTTATTATAGAATCCCCCGCCAAAGCGAAGAGCCTTAAAAGCTACCTTGGCCGTGGCTGGGATGTTGTTGCCTCATACGGTCATGTACGAGATCTGCCTCTTAATCGTCTTGGTGTAAACATCGAAACACTTGAACCCGTCTACACTATTCTTCCCAGAAAAAGGGCAGCTGTGGCAAAGTTAAGAAAAACAGCATCATCCTACAGCGAGATCTACCTCGCTGCAGACCCTGATCGAGAAGGGGAAGCCATCTGCTGGCATATATACAAGCTGCTGCAGGGTAAAGGAATTTCCTTCAGACGGATCAGGTTTAATTCCGTAACAAGAGAGGCAGTTCAGGCAGCTTCCAGGACCGCTTCAGATATAGATATGAACCTGGTTGATGCACAGCAGGCGAGAAGAGTAATGGATCGTCTGGTGGGTTACAAAATCAGCCCATACCTGTGGAGGACAGTGGGTAAGGGGCTCAGCGCAGGAAGGGTACAGACTGTCGCTCTCCGGTTGATAGTCGAGCGGGAACTTGCTATAAAAAGCTTTGCTCCAAGGGAATTCTGGCCGGTAACTGCGGAATTCAAGCAGAATAGCTCTGTATTTCAGACAAAACTATTCAAAATAGATGGCAAAAGAGCTGACGGCGACAGGCATTCTCCAGGAAGTCGTGAGACTGCCGACAGAGTTTTGAACCAGACCCGCGGGGAGACCCTGTGGAAGATCAGTTCACTGGTGGAGAAGAACAAAGCCAGAAGACCGGTTCCCCCGTTTATCACAAGCTCTCTTCAGGTTGCTGCATCAGCAAGGTTGTCCATGCCGCCATCGGTAACCATGCGGCTTGCACAGGATCTGTATGAAGGTTTTGAGATCGATGGCGAAACAACGGGTCTTATAACCTACATGAGAACAGATTCTGTTCGGATTGAACCTGCTGCTATTGCGGACTGCCGCAGTTTTGTGGAACAGAAGTGGAGTACCCGGGAACTCTCGCCGAAACCAAGACGCTACAGAGCCAGCGGTGGTGCCCAGGACGCCCACGAAGCCATCAGGCCCACAGATGTAAGGCGAACACCTGAGGAGATGACCGGCATACTGGACGACAGGCATCTGAAACTCTACTCGCTTGTGTGGAAGAGATTTGTGGCTACCCAGATGGCCGATGCCGTTGTGGCCGAAACTGAAGTTCTGGTTTCCAGTGGAGAGCTGGTATTCAAGGCAACCGGGCAGAAGGTTGTAAGCCGGGGATTTGCGCTGGCAGATCCGGCACAGCTCAAGATATCCGGTAAAATTCCGGAGCTCTCGGAGGGTTCTGTTGAACTCCTCGGTGTGACAGCGGAACAGAAGTTCACAAAACCCCTGCCCAGGTATTCTGAAGCAGCTCTTGTATCGGAAATGAAAAAGAAAGCAATTGGAAGACCCTCCACATATGTATCAATCATAGCAACGCTGAAGAAAAGAGTTTATGTAGAGGTCAAAGACAAGAAACTTATACCCACAGAGGTGGGGATGGTTACAGCAGACCTTCTGGTTAAGCTGTTTCCCCATCTGTTTGATGTTGGTTTCACCGCAACTCTTGAGGAATTGCTCGATCTTGTGGCTTCTGGAAAAACCAGTTACAAAGAGGCAGTGAAGCAGCTTTACACCCCACTTGCAGCATCCCTGGAGGAAGCCATGAGACGTCTTCCCGAGATCAAGGCATCTATGGTAAAAGAAACTGCTGAAAAGTGTCCCCTGTGCGGTAAGGTGCTTCTGGAAAAAATGGGGAAGTATGGTAAATTCCTGGCCTGCAGTGGATTTCCATCGTGTCGGTACACCCGTCCTGTGAATGAGGATACCACCTCTACTGTTTCTGATGTCAAATGTGCGAAGTGCGGAAAAGATATGCTTCTTCGAAACGGTAGATACGGCCGGTATCTTGCCTGTTCAGATCCGGTATGCGGCCACACTCAGCCTGTTCCTGTCGGTGTGAAATGTCCTGTTCCGGACTGTAACGGTGAGCTGGTTGAAAGACGGTCACGCAGGGGGAAGGTGTTTTATTCATGCAGCAGATACCCCGACTGCGATTTTGCCATGTGGAACAAGCCGGTGGCAAGAGAGTGTCCGAGGTGTGGTTTTCCTTTGCTTGAAGAGAGAAAGAAAGGTGTGTTCTGTCCCAGTTGCAAGAAGAAGATAGACTGATACTGGAATCTTTCAAAGATGAGCTCACCTACGGCAGGGGGCTTTCTCCACTTACAGTCAAAGCTTACCTGACACAGATGACAGATTTTGCAGCTACAGGTGGATCTTTCGTGGACGGTTTTGATGTTTCTCAGATGCGGGAGTATCTTATGAGGCGGGCATCAGCCGGTATGTCTCCAGGCAGTGTTGCAAGAATGGTCAGCTGCTTTCACACCTTTTCCAGATGGCTTGTGGAGACTGACCGTTCCGAAATTGACCACAGTGAATTGCTCAAGGCTCCCAGGGTGTCAAGAAGGCTCCCGGGGTTTCTGGGTATCAGTGAAGTTAAAAGCGTTTTAAATGCATACGATACTTCGACCACAAAAGGTTTACGCAACAGAGCAGTGGTTGAACTTCTTTACGGGGCAGGGTTGAGAGCCGCTGAAGCAGCATCTCTTCTGCTTAAAAATACAGGTATAGTTTCAGGCACTGTGAAGGTCATGGGAAAGGGAAGAAGAGAAAGAATTGTTCCAGTTCCCGGTGGAACTGCGGAGTACCTTGATAAATGGATCCAGAAACGAAATGAGTATGTCGCAGGTGATGATCCTGGAACTCTTTTCATCAGTGTCAGAGGTCGAAAGCTTGACCCCAGAGATATACGGCGTATTGTTTCTGCTGGTGTTGACGGCGCAGCCAGAGCTGCAGGGGCCACTCCCCACACTTTCAGGCACAGTTTTGCCACACACCTTCTGAATGGAGGAGCAGACATCAGAACGGTTCAGGAACTGCTCGGGCATGCCGGGATAGGAACGACACAGATATATACGCATCTAACAACAGAGAAACTAAAAGGTGTTTACATGAAGACACATCCCAGGGGGAAAAAGTGAATATCAAAGGTGCATTTACAACAGACAGGCTCGTTGCACTGGCTGCAGCCATGGCCGCTTTTACCGTTTACGCAGTTACCCTGGCGCCATCCGTCAGCTTCTGGGACAGTGGTGAGTACATTACCTGCTCGTGGGTTGTGGGGATTCCACATCCGCCGGGAGTACCTTTCTTTGTGCTTATGGGGAGAGTAAGTACTCTGCTGTTCAGTTTCATCCCCTCAATAGCCGCAAGGGTTAACCTTATGTGCGCAATCGCAGGAACAGTTACCATCGGTCTTGTGGCAAGGCTTATACAGAGGTGGAGCGTAAGGCTGGGGTTTGAGCCGTGGCTCTACAGACCGGTTTCCGTTGCAGGAGCACTTATGGCTGCTTTCAGCTACACCGTATGGAGAAACAACAATGCAACTGAAACCTACGCAATGGCAGCCCTTCTTTCCCTTCTTATTCTGTGGGTTTTTGACCTGTGGATAGAGAGAAGGCTTCACGGCAGACCTGCTGGTCGCCAGCTGTTACTCACCGGTTACCTTATGACACTTGCAATAGGAAACCATCTCAGTGCTCTTATCGTTACCCTTCCTATTGTGGCAATGTATGTACTGTACGCTGTTAGAAAGAAAGCATTTGAGTGGAAATCTCCGGGGTTTCCTGTGATGTTTCTGGGTCTTATGGCTCTTGCCTTCAGCATTCACCTTTACATGCCTATCCGGGCGATACAAAACCCTGAAATCAACGAAACTAATCCCTCTGTATGGACTGAATTCAAGGAAGCCATTGAGAGAAAGCAGTACGGACAGGTCTCTATTCTCAACAGAAAAGGACCATTTCAGGATCAGCTGGGACTGTTTGCAGAATACCTGTCCTGGCAGGTGGGAAGACCGGAGGCATGGACAGGCGCCCTGGGAACTCCAGGCGGTGTAGTGTGGGCATTTCTCTGGATGGGAATGGCCGTTCTTGCAGTTACCGGCCTTGTGGTTATGGGAAAAAGACGGCCGGATCTTCTGGTTCTTGTGGGGTTGTCTTTTATCATGGCGAGTTTCGCCTTTGTGGTGTATCTGAATTTTAAGACAGGACCCGAGGGAACATCGCTGGGTGAAGTTCGCGAGAGAGATTACTTTTTCGGAGCATCTTTCATTTTCTTTGCCGTTTTGTCCATGATCGGTATGGGTTCACTGTTTACCTCGGCAAAGAGCAGAGCAGTGAAGAACGCTGCATGGGTGATGGTTGTTTTTCCACTTATATCTCTGGGAATGAACTGGCATTATTGTGACCGCTCAGGTGATTATGCTGCGCGTGATTACGGCATCAACCTGTTGCAGTCATGCCCGGAAAATGCGGTGATAATCACCAACGGAGACAACGATACTTTTCCACTGTGGTTTGCTCAGGGAGTGCTTGGGATTCGCCGTGATGTGATCATTTCCAATCTGAGTCTGATGAATACAAGATGGTATGTGGAGCAGCTTGTTGCAAAAGACCCTGATCTTCTCAGCTATTCACAGGAAACTATTGACAACATGCAGCCCATATTTATCTGGGGTCCCAATTTCTTTCATGTTTCATCGGAAGGGCTGCCGGTCACAGGAGAGTATGACAGGCAGGTGCTTGACGACACATTTAACGGTCAGTGGCCGTGGGTGCTGAATGACGGTAACACAAGCATACCGGTTCCATCAATGGGAAGAGGAAGCCAGGGTTCAATTCCCATGCAGGATCTTCTTCTTATCGATATGCTCAGAAACAGAAGTATTCACGGCAGGGAAGTAATGATTGCCGGAACAGTTTCAGGGGAGAACAGAAGTTATGTAGAGAGCTATCTCCAGATGCAGGGAATTGCTTTCAGAGTAATGCACGAGCCTGTCCGTAAGCTTGTAAATACCGATCTGGGATGGCCCCTTGCAGACAGTTTTCTTACCACAGGCCTTGCAGATCCTTCTGTCTACAAGGACGATCAGGCAATCCAGATCGCAAGGAACTATGTCAGTGCCTACAACCGTCTCGCATATCAGTTTATGGCTGAGGGCAACACGGAAATGGTCGGCGTGTGTCTGGAAAGGTCTGAGGCTGTGTTTTCAGCCATGCCGGAGGAATGGCTCAGTATCATGCCCGGTTTTGTTCTGCTGAAGGCAAGGTTTATTCACGGCAGGGACGGTGCTGATGCGGCAATAGACTACGTTCAGCAGGCAACGGCATACATGGACAGTATGGCAGTTGAATACAACAACTCCACTGCCGCTGCCGCCTCGTCTCAGCTTGCAGCTGTGGCCGGTGAGTTTGAACAGGAGTCAGCTTTTGACGGCGTCATCGATTTTATCAGCGACGGTTCTCCTGCACAGGAATGGATACGCATAGAGAAAGACCTTTCATTCGGAAACTACATTGCAGCCAGAGAACTGCTGTCGGATCTTCAGGCAGGATGGGGTTCGGAATACCAGCCAGTGCTCGATCTTATGGCGCAGACGGTGGATCAGTACACCATTTACAGTCCTGTCAACACTGGTCTCAGTATGCTTGACACTGCCCTCGCATTCGTATTCAATCACACTGATCAGGAAAGTGCGGCACTTGAATGGAAACAGGATATTACAGCCGCATCCATAGCAGTTGAAATGGCCGGACTCGCGGCCAGAGGAGGGGTGATGGCGGCTGTTTCTCTTGGAAATATCATGGTTTCTCAGATGAAAACTCAGCGTGAAGCACAGTTGATCAATGATCTTTGCGACAGGTTTGTTGCCGACCCCGATCACGCAAAGGAAATAGCTCTGTGGTTCCTGCTTTCCACACAAACATTCTCATCGGAAGCAAGAGCGGTAAGCCTTGCCGGCAACGGATACACAGGGCTTGCCTATGCTGTTCTTGTAAACGATCTTGGAATCAGCGAAGAGTATGCACTGTCCATAGAAATAACAGGAAACACGCTGGCTCATCTGCTGGAGGAGCAATGAACATTAAGTCAACCACGGTTATCGGTATTGTAAGAAACGGAAAAGCTGCAATGGCGGCAGATGGTCAGGTTACCCTTGGTGATACCATCATGAAGATGAGTGCCAGAAAACTGCGAAAACTCAGCGGAGGAACTGTTCTCGTTGGCTTTTCCGGTGCCGGTGCAGATGCTTTTGCACTGGTGGAAAGGCTGGAGGAGAAACTTGAAGCCTTTCGCGGTAATCTTCCGAGAGCTTCCATGGAGCTTGCACGGGAGTGGAGAGCAGACAAGTACCTCCGGGAGCTCAACGCCATGATCGCAGCAGTGGACAGCCATCACGCCCTTGTCATTGGAGGCTCTGGAGAGGTAGTCGAGTCGCCTGACGGTATCGTTTCGGTGGGTTCCGGATCTCCCTATGCAATTGCTGCGGCAAGGTCTCTTATGAAGCATACCAGAATGGGACCTCTGAAAATAGCGAGAGAAGCTATTGTAATAGCAAGCGAAATATGTATTTATACAGGTGGCAAGATCATGTCGGAGGAAATATGCGAACTCAAAAAACCATGACACCTGCGGAAACTGTTGCCTGGCTTAACAGGTTCGTTATCGGCCAGGACAAGGCTAAAAGAACCGTTGCCATTGCTCTGCGGAACAGGTACAGAAGGAAGCTTGTTGAAGAACCCATGCAGTCGGAGATCTACCCCAGCAACCTGATCATGATGGGTCCCACCGGGGTGGGTAAAACAGAGATTGCCCGAAGGATGGCAAATCTTGTGGGAGCACCTTTTGTAAAGGTTGAGGCAACAAAGTACACGGAAACGGGTTATGTAGGCAGGGATGTTGAGGGAATAATCCGCGATCTTGTGCGTTCAGCAGTGAATCTTGCCACCGGTAAGGCCCGGGAAGAGAAAAAGGCCGAGGCCGAGGCAAGGGTTCAAAAGAAACTACTGGATGCTCTCTCGAGAACCGGCATTGAGTTCGGATCCGCCGGGGAACTTGCGGAACTTCTTAAAAATGGCAGACTGGATGATGTTGAGATAGAGCTTTCCATCACGGAAAGGGCGATTGGTGTTGAAGTGTTTCCCATGATACCCGGGCAGGGATTTGACAATCAGATAAACGACCAGATGAAAACCATGCTGGACAAAGTTATTGGGAAGCGCAGGAAGAAGATCACACTCAGAGTGGCCGACGCGAGAAACAAACTGTTCGATGAAGAAATTGCCAGAATTCTTGACGGTGGAAATCACATTCAGGAAGGTCTTCGTCTGGCACAGGAAGAGGGTATTGTTTTTGTTGATGAGATAGACAAAATAATAGGCTCTGAAGGAGGGAGCGGCCCTGATGTGTCGAGGATGGGAGTTCAGAGAGACCTTCTTCCTCTGGTTGAGGGGTGTACGGTTTCAACCAGGTACGGTCCTGTGAAAACAGATCACATACTGTTTATCGCAGCTGGAGCTTTTCACGGAAGCAGCCCTGCAGACCTGATTCCCGAGCTTCAGGGAAGGTTTCCACTGCGGGTTTCACTTGACCCGCTCTCGGAAGAAGACCTTTTTCGTATTCTTACAGAACCTGAGGGCTGTATTCTTGAACAGTACACAAGGCTTCTGGAAGCAGACGGTTTGAAACTTGTGGTGGAAGAGCAGGCAAAGAAAAAAATAGCTGCAACAGCCAGGTATCTGAATGAGGAAAAGGAGGACATTGGTGCCAGGAGGCTCCGCTCTGTTCTTTCATTTCTGTTCGACGAGTATCTTTTTGGTGCGCCGGATCTAATCAAGGGCAGGGTAAGGCTTACTGGAAAGAAGGCGCAGAGCAGGCTGGCGGTGCTGGTTGAAAGAAAAGACGAAGAGGGTTATATTCTCTAGGATTATTATAGGTTTTTTACGAATAGGGGGAGGGATGCACAGGTCAGGTGATGAGGTTGCATACAAAATAGTCTACTACGGTCCCGGGCTTTCCGGAAAGACAACCAATCTCAGGGGGATACGCGACATCATTGCCCCGGAAAACAGAGGAAGACTTGTAACTCTCTGTACGAGGTGCGAAAGAACAGTGTTTTTCGACTTTCTTCCTGTGAATTTCGCCAGAATCGGAGACATGAAAATCAAACTCCACCTGTATTCTGTGCCCGGTCAGGCGTATTATGCACTCAGCAGAAGGGTAATTCTTGACGGCATAGACGGAGTTGTTTTCGTTGCTGACAGTCAGAAGGAAAGGGCGGAGGCAAACATCAGTACCATAGATGATCTGGAACACAACCTGAAAAGCTACGGCCTGGACATGTCCATGATTCCCATGGTTCTGCAGTTCAACAAACGCGATCTTCCCGGAATTATGTCTACCGCTAGAATGAATGAAGAACTGAACAGGTTCCAGTGGCCTACTGTGGAGTCAGTTGCCATCGGCGGTAGCGGTCCTGCGGAAACTCTTAAAATTATTGCTACCCAGATGGCCAAGCGCCATGCACGCACAGGCTGACAGCAGGTCAAAACTCCGTACAGCTCTGCTTCTGCTGTTCCTGGTAGCGGGCGGTTTTGTTTTCCGGAGTGTTTTTGCCACATCAGTTATGCCTCCTCCACCCAGAATGCAGGGGGAGACAACCCAGGCTTACAGGTATACGAGGATGGTTTCAAACGGCAGCGGTATTCCTGCTGTTGATACGCTGGTTATGCGTCCACAGGGTTTGATAACGGCCGAGAATTCTATCTTTGAAGAGTACATTGCAGGTGGAATTCACAGCGTAACAGGCGGTGACCTTGACGGCTTCCTCCATGTGTTTTGTCTCCTGTTTCCTCTTCTGGTTGTTCCTGTAATTTTCTACTGGATGCTAAATTCAAATTTTTCCTTCCAGGAATCTTTCTCCGGTGCAGCACTCTACGCCGTATTTCTCCCGGCACTTCTCAGGGCTCGGGGGGAAAGTTTCTATCGTGAAACTGTGGCCCTTCCTCTGATTGTACTTACATTTGCTCTCATAGATATGAGCAGCAGGAAGAAACAAACACTGAAATACTCTGTTACAGCGGCACTGGTGCTGTTTCTGGCTCTGGCATCATGGAAGGTTACAGGGTATTTGTCATTCTTTGTTTTTGTGTGGATGACCTTCAGAAGGCCGGGGCTTAAAACAGTCCTGCCTCTTGCTGTAAGTCAGTTGCTTGCTTCTGTTGTTCTAAGCCATATGCGTCACGATGGAGCCATTTATTCTCCTGCTGTTCTGATGGCTGTTGCTGCTGTGGTTTCATCGGTGTACCGAAGCAGAATTGTTCCCTGGACAGGTCTGGCTGTTTCTTTAGCCTCCGGTTTCTTTTTCAGATCTTCTTCAGGCGGTCATGTGGCCTCGGTGATAGCGGCAAAACTCAAATTCATGTTCAGTCACCCCGAAAACCCTGCTTTACTTTCAGGTGATGCTCGTCTTTTCTGGGTAAGCGGTTACACTTCTCCGTCGTCAGGGCAGATGGTGCTTCTGTTCGGAGTGGCAGTTCTCGCAGCGGCTCTGGGGTGGAAACGGTTCAGGGAGAAGACCGGACAGTCGCTGATGTATTTCCTTGTACCTCTTTCAGTTGCCGGATACCTGTTTTTCGACAGACTCCTGGTTGTTCTGGCCATTGGGATTATTCCGCCGGTGGTGGCCGTATGCAGAAACCGCAGGTGGGCTCTTCCTGTTGTTCTTACAGCATTTGGACTGCAGACAATGTACGCCCCGGAAATTGCAGGTTTGCTGTCAGATGCAGGGTTGACTTTTGAAGACTCGTCATCTCTTCTTGCAGAGGATGAACTCACAGGGCTCATCGGGTGGGCGGAAGACAACCGGGGAACAGTGCTTTCCTTCTGGCACATTTCAGGTCTGCTTTCAGCTTATGCAGATATGCCGGTGGTTACGCACACCTTTTTTGAAAACACAGAAAACCGGGAAACTATCATTGAATTTGCCGGGAAAATCTTTGGAACCGAACAGGAAATGGTAGCCTTCATGGAGGACAAGGGTGCCGAATATCTTATCTACCAGGCCGACTTTGTTTTTGACAGGTCTCCACAGGGTCTTGTCTATCTGGCAGGTCTCACAGAGATTCCCGATGGTTGTCTTGCAGTAAGGCTTCACTACTATCCTCAGTCTCTTGAAAGCCTTGGAATCGTCTGGCAGGGACCTTCCATAAGGGTATACAGTCTTAACGGAAGCATTGAAGGATTACCCCGTCAACCACTCTGGGAAGTTCGTTACGCACCTTTCCTGGATGACAGGGAAATTGCAGGTGCAGTTGTGAACTCGCCTGTTGAAACGGCCATTTACCTGGCAGACCAGGGCATGGAAACAGGTGACTTCCAGAAGATTTCGGCAGCTCTGCTGCTTTTATCGGGATCACCTGATGAGGTACCCGCAGATGCTGCAGTAGGTCTTCTGCAGGAACTTCTTCAGGCTCATCTGGCGGGAGACTACTCTATCGACGAGCTGGAGGAGGATTTTGTTGCATACCTGGACTGCTGGGGACCGGATCCGCAGCTTCGTTTCGATCTGGTGAGGCTGCTTCGGAACAACAACCTTTTCGACAAAGCAGAATATCACATGGAAATCATTGAAAGAATGGGAACACAAAACCTATGAAATTTACAAAAATGAGCGGTGCCGGGAACGATTTCATTATGGTTGATAACCGCGACGGCAGTCTTTCCCGATTACTGAACCGTGAAAAAATTTCAGAACTCTGCAGGAGAGGTCTTTCTGTCGGGGCAGACGGGCTTATAGAGATAACAGATGATTCTGTTCACGCCTTCGCCATGAAGTACTACAATTCAGACGGCAGAGCCGCGAGCATGTGCGGCAACGGAGCAAGGTGCATCTGCCGGTTTGCAGCAGAGCTGGGAATGGTAGAAACAGGAGTTGAATTCACTTTTGTAAGTGATGCTGGAGTCCACAAAGGCAGCGTTACCGGAAACAGAGAAGCAAGAATCTGGATGACTGAGCCGATTCTTCATTACCTGGAGAAGGCAATTGATGTTGCAGAGGGTATTGTTATCGGTGCAGGCTTTGCAGACACCGGCGTGCCCCATGCAGTTGTTTTCAGTGAAAATATTAAAGACGGGACTTTTGAAGAATATGCTCATGTAATAAGATCGCATGATGAATTCGGACCGGAAGGTGTGAATGTAAACTGGGTAAAGGTTCAGCAGGATGGATCGATGTCGATCAGAACCTTTGAGAGAGGTGTGGAGGGTGAAACTCTAGCCTGCGGAACCGGTGCTGTAGCATGCGCTCTTGTGGCCTCCGAAAGATTTGATTCTGTAACTCTACCTGTTAGAATAGCGGTGAAGAGCGGGCTTTTTCTTACCGTGGGAAAAGACGAAAGCGGCTGGTGGCTTCAGGGCGAAGCCGGTATAATTTACAGAGCGGAGACAATATCTTGAACAGAGCGGGCATAACTCAGTTGGCAGAGTGTCAGCCTCCCATGCTGAATGTCGCGGGTTCGAAACCCGTTGCCCGCTCCAGATTTTCTTTTCAGTCATGATATTTATTCTGGCGTTGCTTGTTTCAGGTTCCCAGTTCTCCGGGGGAGATTCATGGCTTCTGCGTGCCGGGGGTGAGACTGGGAGCATTCCTCTGGATGTAACTTCCTATCTGTATACAAGCGCCAACACGGTTATCATTTCTGATATTTCGTTTACAGACATCACAGATGGAATCGAAGGGGGAGATGCTTCCATGGTTGTTCCGCTTGTCGCTTCTCTTGTTTTGCAGGGGGAGATGGAACTGGCAGAAACCTGCTGGAATCTTCACGGAACTGAAATACCGGCAACCCGCAGTGATCTTCTTGATGCACTTTCATGGTTCGGCCGGTATGAACTCTACAGAGAAATGGCGCTGAACCCTGTCATCCCGCCGGACATGGAAGGGAAAATGCACGGTGATCAGTGTGGAGCCGTGTGTTCTCTGGGATGGATGAGAACCAGGATAGACGGTATGTTTCACGGCAACGAATTTGTTTCTCCTCTTGATATAAAGGTGCTTTCCATCTATTTCCCGGGTGTTGATGCATCAGCAGAGTGCATCACCGTTGCTGAGATTGAGGATATTTTTCACCGTTCCGGCGGAGGTTCTCCGTGAAAATCAGCGAAGCTCAGCAGAGACACCGTGAACAGTTCTCTCAAACCATAGAAATGATAAAGAAAACACAGGAACAGCTTCCTGTTGCTCCGGCTATGGTTTCATGGGTCAGGATTGTAATTCTTCCCTTCAGCGTCTGGGCAGGCTGGTATCATCACTATATCACAATGTTTCTGCTGTGCCTTGTTGCTGCCGCAAGCGACTACGTTGACGGCTGGCTGGCAAGAAAGCTGAAAAAATCCAGTACCCCTGGTAAAACACTTGATATTCTGGCAGACAAACTGTTTCTCTCTGTAATGCTGATCTTCCTTGCCCGGCTTGGTGCGGTAAACGGTCTTCTTGCCCTTATTCCTGCGTGGTACCACATAGCTGTGGTTCTGGGTCTGCTGGTTGTCTCCTGGAGTATAAAAATACCTGTTGTAGCCATCACCACAAGTGAAAGGCTGACAATCATTCTCAGTTATGTCCTGGTTCTTACCGCTGCCGGCGGGCTTGCTTACCCTGAAAAGAGCATTTTCATGAAGCTGACTCAGGCTGCACAGATACTTACCCCGATTGCTGTAGTACTGGGTGTTGTGAGTTATTTCAGATTCAGCAGAAGATTGATACAGAGGTATCTGCAATGACTGCTGTTCTGCTTTTTGTTGTGTGTTTCTCTCCACTTGACCTGGAGCTGGCTGGAAAGCTGCCGGAGGCAGGTGCTGCCTGGGAGGAAGAGGGCAGTCTGTCCGGGCAGATCAGGGTGATGGGAAGGCTTGTAGAGGAAGCAATCTATGCCGGAGATGGCAGAAGAGCTTTTCTGCTTGCAAGCGAGCTTGAGAACATCTGCCACGACTCTGATCTTCAGCAGTTCTGGATGGCAAGGATTGCGTGGACTTCCGGACTCCCGGTGCTGGCTGCTGAACAACTGAAGCAGATGAACCCATCTGATCCGTGGCTTCTTCACAGGGCTCGTGGATTGTCTGCATTGTTCTCGGAAAACAGCGGGATAGCGATACAGGAGCTTACAATGTCAATTGCTGAAGCTTCTACAGCCAGAAAGGCTTTCTGGAGCGGTATAGACCTGTGTTCCGCTTATCTGGAAGCAGGCAGGTTCTCCGACGCTCTTCAATTGTCCCGCCTGATAAGAGTTCGTTACCCTGGCGATGCCATGGGCGAAGTTATGTACGGACTGTGTCTTCAGGTGTCCGGACAGTTTGGAGAGTCTTCAAGAGTTTTGAGTTCTGTAGATACAGGAAACCCCGCAGCAGTTTCTCTAGCCCGGAGTATTATGGAAGGATTTGAGCAGTGAAATTCATAAGAAATCTCTTTGGTAAACGAAGAGTCACCAGAGTTTCTTCAAACTGGAGTGATTTCAAGTTCCCGTCTGATGTTCTGGAACCTGAAGCAGTTGGAGTATTCTCTTCTTCAGATATCTCCTCAGCATGGTCGGCTGTGTACATGGCCAGGGCACTTCAGAATGTGTACTCCGGCGTTCCGGTTCATTTTGTAGCTCACAGCAGCGTGGCTGAGCTTGCCGGATTTCTACCGGTAACACCGCAGATGCACATATACACAAACGATCCCGGGTTCGTTGATCCAGCTGTTCCTGAAGGTGTTCTTATGTTTTCTCCCCAGCCGGGAGACGATCTGCTTCGTTTTGTGGAGAAGGCGTCCCCTCTTGCCTGTGTTTCCACACAAAAGCATCCTGCAGTGAACATCAGAGTTAAAACAAGTTCTGATGTTGTCTTTCCCGGTGGCATCTATGATTTAATGAAAGTTCTAAAAATGGAAACAGATACAGTCTGGAAACCCACGGTGCCCGGCATCCTTGCAGAGAAGGCTTCATCAGTTCTGTCTCCTGTGTCTCACCGTACTCTGCCCTATATTCTGGCCACTGAAGCAGCGGCAAATGTACTGGAGAGAAAGAGGGCGGAAGTTCCACTCAAGATCGTCCTCGTCGACGGTAAGAGCACTGCTATTCCTCCAGAGACAAGTGTCGGTCTGCTGGCTGCCATGGTTGCCGGTGCTTCTGCTGTGGCTACAACAGACCGGGATCTCTGGATACATGCCAGAGCACTGGGTATACCGGTGATAGGACTGGACAGAAAGGGAGCATTCAACGGATGGGGAGGGGAGCCTGCACCAGGAGACACGAAGTTTCTTGAACAGTGGGCAACCCTTATCAGGATTGGCTGGTAGCTCCAATGAAAAAGGTAATCACATACGGAACATTCGATCTGTTTCACATAGGTCATCTAAACATTCTGAAACGGGCAAAATCTCTCGGCGACTACCTTGTGGTCGCTGTTTCAACAGATGAATTCAATACAGGTAAACACAAGCAGTGTGTGTATCCGTATTCTCACAGAGCGCAGATAGTTGAAGCTATCCGCTGTGTAGACGAAGTGATTCCTGAAACCAGCTGGGAACAGAAAATTGATGATATCAGAAAGCATTCCATAGACATTTTTGTTATAGGGGAAGACTGGGCTGGAAAGTTTGATTTTCTGAAGGACTACTGTGAGGTGGTGTACCTGCCCAGAACGAAAAGTATTTCAACAACATCCATCAGGAATACAGTAAAGAACGGCAAGTCAATTACCTGATGAAACTGCTGTTCTATGTTTCAAAACTCTACTCTGTTCCAGTTGTACAGCCTCTGGTGAAGGAGGCAGAACGCAGAGGGGTGAAAATCGCCCTTTTCGCAAGTTCAAAGGTAAAGAAAAGTCTTCCCGATGAAATTTCAGCTCTACCGGTTTTTACAGATTTAAAGAGTGCGACCGCTTTCAAGCCTGACTTTGTTCTGTGCCCCGGGAATTTTGTGGATTTCCGCCTGCCGGGGATAAAAGTAGAGCTTTTCCACGGTATAGGTGTTGAGAAGCCTTCTCACTACAGAATAAGGCACTTCTTCGACATGTACCTTACATCAGGGCCGGTTGTGACCAGGCGATTTACACAGATGCAGAAGAAAAACAAATACTTCAGAATTGTGGAAACCGGGTGGCCCAAGATAGACCACATACTGAAATACGACACGACAGACCTTAAAGAAAGGTACGATATCCCTGCAGGCAGGAAGGTTATCCTCTATTCTCCCACACACAGCAGAACCATGCAGTCTGCGACGCTGCTTCTTCCTGAAATAGAAAAAACAATGAAACCGGATGAGATCTGGCTGTGCAAGCCACACGAATTCATGGACAGATCTCTTGTAAACGGAATTGCAGACAAACAGCACTTTCGCCTTATCACCGATTATGACATCACGCCGTATCTTTACCTGGCGGATGTGATGGTTTCAGATACGTCATCTGTGATCTACGAGTTTATGGTTTTGGACAAACCGGTTGTAACCTTCAGAACACTTGCGAGAAAAGACAAGGGTGTCAACATACAGGAGCCCCGGGAGCTCAGGGCTGCACTGGATAGATCATTACTGAATCCAGGGGAGTTTTCAAACAATCGGAAGCGTCATCTTGAACAGGTAAATCCCAGGCTGGACGGAAACATATCAAAGGGTATTATTGATCTTCTATCTACAATAGACCCTGAAGAACCTGTGGGAACAAGGCGGAAACCTCTGAATCTGTTCCGTAAACTGCAGATCCTGTACCACAGCCGGTTTCGGAAGGGATACATGCGTTAAATATTTGTAATATGAGCTGGAACAAACGATCGTTGTTGCTGCTATTACCTCAATTGTTATCCAGGTCCGCCACACAGAAGAATAACAGTGGATTCAAACAGCCCGGCTGGAGGAGAGATGAAGAGAGCGTCAGCAGAGATATTAACAATGCTGATACCAGTGTTCCTGATACTGACCGCCTGCGGTAATGACACTACAGGGATAACACCTCCGGTTCTTCCGCATGACCCTGTGAATGAAGGCTGGAAAGCCATCGACAACTACGAGTACGCCTACGACACTATGGACAATGATCTTCTTGCAGTTACTCTGGACAATGGATTTCTGCACCATCTGCTGGAGGAGAACTGGGATGACTACAACGGAGACGGAGTAATTGACAGCACCTGGGGCTACAACCTGGAACTCACATTTGCAGAGGGGTACTTCTCCGCATACGACTGCTGTGAGTTTACTCTCACAGGAGAGGATCAGTACACCTGGCCCGAGGATCCATCAGGGGAATCAATTGCATATCCCAGAAGTTATATGCTGCAATTCTACAAAATCAATCCATCAGGGCAAACGGGTTTTACAGAGACAGGAGAATTCATCCTTGTCTGCAAACCGGACAGCTCCGGGAACTGGCACCTTACACACCTGATCGATCTGTAGTGCAGAGCGTCATTTGCGTGCAGTGACCTTGTCAGTGCGTTAAATCTCAGATGTGTCCGTGCTCCATAAGTCTTTCGAATTCCCTGAAAACCATTTCAGGTGTAACACCAAAGCTACCGTCTGTATACTCATCAAGATCACTGTTGATAAGATAGGTATGCTGCGGCATGTGCCACGCAGCCCACTTCAGAGGACTGGTTCCAGGCCCGAATACGGTTACAGTCGGTGTTCCTGCAGCAACGGCAAGGTGGTGAATGCCTCCATTGTTTCCAAAGTAGATTCTGGCGTGTTTCAGCATTGCTGCTGCTTCGTTGAAAGTTGTGGGAGGTGCAACCAGCGGCATGTTCTTCATCAGGGAGGCCATGTGTTCAACCTTTTTCTTTTCTCCAGGTCCCCAGAGCAGAACGACATTGAATCCATACTTTTCCGTCACCATGTCTGCAACTTCTGCAAAACGCCTGAAATCCCACTGTCTTTTTCTGATAGGTGTTACCGGAGAGAACACTGCAATACTTTTGTTCAGTATTCCCATTTGCTTCAGCCAGTTTCGTACTTTGTTTTCAGACTCCGGAAGCACATGGATGTATGTATTGTGCGGAATTTCCTGTATTCCAAGAGGACGCAGCAGCCCGAACTTTGCTCTGGCTGAATAGATGTTGTGGTTTTTTAACTCACGGTAGTTGTAAACCCAGTTGTGCCCTTTGAACCAGCTCCATTTCTTTGTTTTGTGCCAGCCAATGCGGTATTGGGCCCCGCTGAACAGGGTGATCTCCGCAGCACCCGGGCCGCGGGCCTGGTCTATTACAACATCGTAGTTCTCCCTGCGAATTCTTAAAATCAGATGGAGTCTGTCAGCTGCATATGCCAGTGTTCCGGTTTTGAGCTTGTTCATCACGATAATGTTGTCAACACAGGCATTGTTCTCAAGGATGGTTGTATAGGGTTTCTGAACCAGGTAGTCTATCGTGGCTTCTGGAAACGCCGCCCTGAGTGCAGGCAGGTACCCTGTGTTAAGAAGAACATCCCCGAACGGTTTGTACTGAATGATCAGAATCTTGTTTATCTTAAGCAGTTTGTCTTGAGTAATGAGCCTGCTCACTTGAGCTTCTGCCCGTAATCCGTGTACTGCTTCTCTTCCACAACACGGGAATTGTACCGGGTGTTGATCTGCTTTTTCAGTGCAGCCCGTCTGTCGTTGTCGAAGTACACATTCCTGGCATGTGTTATAAACTCAGCATCAAATCGCTTCTCTGCTTCAAGTTTCCGTATGCTGTCTTCTGTTTCCCAGATGCAGAGATTTATCTTCTTCAATTCCAGAAAAATATCCGAGTGATTTGACAGATCAAGCAGTTTCATGCATTCAAGCAGAAGGTTGTATTCTCTTTTTACATTGGCCAGTTTTTCAGGATTCAGTATTTTCTCGAGTTTTATCTCCAGGATGGAAACTTTGTCCACCAGTTCTCCCACGGAAACCTCTATTTTCATCTGCATTTCTCCAAAGCGAACTGTGATAATAAAGTATTTTCCAGCAGACAAATATAACACAGAGCCATACACGCTGCTTTTCTTGCAAAAACACAGACTGATAGTTATAATTCGCATTGAGTATCATGTCACTATGTTTCGTAACATTATTATATACAACAAGATACACGGGAGCGTCTGATGAAGGCAGTCATTATAGCGGCAGGATCCGGCTCCCGGCTTGAGTCACGGCACAATGGTATTCCAAAGACGCTTCTGAAAATCGGGGGAAACAGAATAATTGATATCATTCTTAACTCCATACAACAGTCCGGAATAACGGATGTGGTTGTGGTTACAGGTTACGAGGCGCAGACTCTGGAAGATTACCTGACCTCTTCAGTACCGGAATCGCTGTGTATTCAGTTCTGCCGCAATCCGCAGTGGAATCTTTCCAATGGTGTTTCGGTTCTGACTGCTGAACAGGCTGTTGAGCCGGACGAAGAGTTCATTCTTTTGATGAGCGATCACATCTTCGAGCCTGAGATGCTGAGAATAACGGCGAACACACCTCTGGAACACAACCAGGCCGTTCTTGCCATCGACTTTAAGCTCAGTGGGATCCCGGATATCGATGACGGGATGAAGGTGAAGTGTATGAGAACTGATAGCGAGAGATACAGGATAACAGGTCTGGACAAAAAGTTCACCGACTACCAGGCAATAGACTGCGGGATGTTTAAACTCAGCCACAGTTTTTTCAGTGTTCTGAGGCAATCCATACAGGATGGAAGAGATTCCCTCTCGGATGCCTGTAACGTGTATGCCGGGCTGGGAAACATGACCGGTATTGATATAGGTGGCCTGCAGTGGATCGATCTGGATACACCTGAGATGTTCGGGTTTAACGATCTTATAGACAGAATTACCGCCCACATGAGAGGCGGCGGTATCCGGTGAACACTTACTATTTCGCAAATCAGATCTATCAGTTGTCCTATGCGTGGCCGCTGTACAACCGTATTGGCGGGGAGTTCATCGTAAGGAAGTACAAAACACTTCTCAAGTTCAAGAGATTTCTCAGAGGCAGCGTTGCTGCCGGCAGCGGTGCATTCCTGGGAACACCGGTTGTAAAGAGAAGAAAACTGAGGTATGTCTCCGACTTAACCGGGATTATCCTCTCCCAGTCAAATGCAAGAGTACGGAATGACAGGGAAAAATCAAGAAGCATCTTCATCGGTCACGGTACAGGTGACAAAAAGTACGGCGGAAAGGCACATACTCTTCTTAACTACCAGTATGTTTTTGTTTCCGGACCCAAGCACATGGAAAAGTTCAAAGACAGCGATCTTAGTTTTCCGGAAAACAGCCTTGTGAAGATAGGTAATCTCAGGTTTGATGACTATGTCAACGGTAAACTGGACAGAGACGCGATCATGGACCGAATGGGTGTTCCGGAAGAAGACAAAGCAAGAAAAACTGTTCTGTACGCACCTACATGGAAATGGGGTAACGGAACACTCGGAAAGTATGCAAAGCCGTTTATGAAAGAGATAACCGCTGAACACAATCTTATTATCAGACCGCATCATTTCGATTCCCACCGGGTGCCAGAACTCAAACTGTGGGTAAAACTCAACGGGATAAAGCGGGTTTACTTTTCCAATTCCAACAGAATTGCAACCAGTGATACAATGCATGATTTCGCAGTTTCAGATATCTTGATTTCAGATACTTCCTCAGTGCTGTACGAATATCTCATTACCGGAAAGCCAATTGTCATAGCAGATACCGATTTCAGCGGTCTGCACACTATGCCGGACACCATGAATGTAATGAAGATCGCTGACTTTTATAACGATTCAGACAGAGTTCTGGATGTTGTAAACAGAAACCTGTCGGCAGACAGTTCAAACTATCTGGAAATGCTTCACAACTGTTTTTACTTCAACGACGGAAAGTCTGTAGACCGTGCGGTGGAATTTATCAACGGTGTGGCCGGTGAGCTGAAACAGTGAAAAAGATTCTTTTTGATCTGAAGAAGCAGTACTATTTCAATTCACTTTATCCCCTTTACAGAGTTCTGAAGCAGGATCCCCGGTACGATCTGTGGATCAGATCGGGGAAAGACCAGCACCGGTATCTCGGGATATTCATGGTCTCAAACAGAGAAAAAATTCAGGACGAACTCCGTTCCAGAGGGTTTCAGGTAACAGACAGAACCGCCGGGTTTGACGGAGTCGTCTGCGGAGATGCATTGAAAAAGCCTGAAAAATACGGAGATGTTCCAAAGTTTCACCTTGACCACGGAGTGGGAATAAAGACACTTCGCATCAGGAACATTGTCAGGCAGAAAAACGCAAGGTATCATGTCTTTCTGGAGGGGCAGTACTGGTACGATTATGTGAAGAGCCTGGGATATGAAAACTCAGCTGATTTTCATGTTACAGGTCTGCCGAAACTCGATCCGTTTTTTCAACCGGGTCACTTCGACAATCCATCACTGATAAGCAGGCTGGGACTGGATCCGCGTAAAAAAACTGTACTGTTCGCTCCGTCGTACAAACCCAGCTGTATTGATCACATAGGAGACAGCATTCTGAAACTGCTGCCGGAGTACAACCTGGTAGTAAAGCTTCATCCCTATTCCTGGGGGGGAAAGTATGCTCCCCATTCCCAGCACCGACTGTATCAGGAACTGGCCGGGAAGCACAGAGAGATGTTTCTTGTTCCTGCTGATGAATACGATGTCTATCCCTACCTGTTTCTTGCAGATACACTTATAAGTGACACTTCCAGTGTTGTAAACGAATTTCTTGCACTGGGAAAGCACGGTATCATCTACCAGCTGCCCCAGGGTAACCCCAGGCATTCAGACGGCATGCCGGTTCTTTCAATAGACCCTGAAGAGTGGCTCAAAGGTGCTTTCCCGCACATCTCAAGCCCGGATCAGCTGCAATCCGCAGTAGAATCGGCACTGTTTCCTTCGCCGGGGATGAAGCAGAAGCTGGAGGAATACAGGAACTATTTTTTTGCAGGGCTCGATGGAAAGGCTTCCGAAAGGGTAAAACACTGCATAGATTCTGTTCTGCTGGAGGATAAATAGCATGCCGGGGAACTACAGAATTGCCTACTGGCTTAGAACGGATATTCAGCACTTCGCCCATGTTCAGCATATCTACGAAAGCCTGGGGGGAGTGATATTTACAAAAAATCCTGATATCTACAGCCATCTCAGAGACAGACATCCTGAACTGGGAAATGACCTGATCCTTGTTAAAAACTCAACAGAAGCCAAGAAGCTGATGAACCGGCTGGACACAAAGATGGTTGTATACACAGGATTTCAGTTGATATTCTGGGGGTATTCCATTCAGGTGTTTCACGGTGCTTCTGATAAACACTACCTGCTGAACCACAAAAGAATTCTGCTTTACGATCTTCTGCTTCTTCCAGGGAAAAGGCACATGGAGAAAATAGCCGGTGCCTACAGACTGAAGCATCCGGAGAGGTTCAAAGTTGTGGGTTATCCAAAGTTTGACAAACTGGTAAGCGGAATTATTTCAAAAAAACCGCTTTTCAGCAACGGAAGACCCACGATCCTGTACGCTCCTACATGGATAACACAGGGTTCCGGTTCAAGACTGAAGTTTTCAGAGTATGGTGAGAGCTCACTGCCGCTGTGGGGAACAAAACTGATAAAGGCTGTTTCACCACACTGGAACCTCATCATAAAGTACCACTCTCGTATCTATGAAAGCCACAGGGACATCTACGACAATATCGACAGATGCATTGCAGATCTGAAAGTTGAAGACCAGGTTAAAGTTGTAATAGATTCCAACATAACAGAGTACATGAACCAGGCTGATCTGATGATCTCCGATATATCTGCAGTGTGCTACGAGTGGCTTCACACAGGCAGACCAATTGTGTTTGCAAACCCTTCTCCTGAACACTACAGACCTTCAGACGATCAGCTTTCAAACACCTACGCGTGGCAGGCTGGTGATGTCCTTTACACAGAGGAAGATATCCTGCCGGTTATACAGCGCAACCTCGTTTCCGACAGCTATGCCGATATTCGGAGAAAACTGCTGGAACACTCATTCTACATGCCTGACGGCCACGCCGGTGACAGACAGCTGGCGGAGATCGTAAAACTGTATGAAAAAGTTGAAAACATCAGCAAACTGAGAATGGTGCTGCACAACGCAGGCGTGTTTGCAAAGGACGCTGTACGACATGCCGGGGAAAAACGGAACAGATCCTGACTGCTACTTCCGCCATCTGTCGTGAAACCAGACCCATTGTTCGGGAGCGCTCAGAATCCAGTTGCTGATTCTGCTGTTGAGCTGTTCCAGTATACCTGAAACAGAATCTTTTTCGTCAAAGAAAAGTGGTTTGTCGATTTCAAGAATGTAGCTGTGATTTTTTCTTCGGGTTATATGCAGCGTAACCACCGGAACCTTTAACCTCTTTGCAAGGATTGCCGGTGAAACTGGGGTAGGTGCCTGGCGGCCAAGAAAATCGCAAAGCTCACTGTCTACTCCTCTGGTGCTCTGGTCGATAAGTATTCCCAGCGCATGACCGCTGCGAAGCAGACGCACGATGGGGGAGGCACCTGCATCTCTGTCCACCGTCTGTATCCCCGGTTTCTGCCTCAGTTTGTCAAGAACACAAGAGGCATCCCTTTGTGAAAGGGATCTTCCAACAACGGCGGTTTCAAACCCCAGCAGTTTTACAGCTCTTGGAAGAAGTTCCCAGGCACTGAAGTGAGCAGTCACTGCAATAACTCCGGTGCCTTGTGACGTTGCCTCGGCTATGTTTTCCGCTCCGCGGACTTCAACCAGTTTTCTGAAAGCAGAATCACTTCTGTAAGACAGATAGAAGAAGTCAAAGAAGCTCGCCAGAACACTTGAGTATATGCCGGCAGCACTGGCTGCAATGCCGTTGTCCTTCATAACACCGTGTATGTGTTTTTCAATTATCCTGTTGGAGGGCAGTGGAAGACGGGAGAGCAACCACCCCAGAATACGGGCATTTATGTATGACAACCATCTCGGTGTGACTGCAGACACAAGTATCACCAGCTTGAAAGCCGGAACAGTAAGGGCATGCCGAAGAGTCTTGAAAGGTAGTTTTTTCATAGTTGGTGGAGAATACGAGGTTTTGAGGTGAACTGTCAAGAAAGACTGGCTTCTGATTATATTCCGCAGTCACATTGACGGAAGGAACATACATGGCACGCACGCTTATACTGGTGGATACTTTAAGCCTGCTTTACAGAGGCCACTACGCCATGATGAGAAATCCTCTCCGGGGTTCAGACGGTACGGTAACAAGTGGCCTGAACTTT
>JAGGYZ010000254.1 GCA_021162285.1 Candidatus Fermentibacteraceae bacterium | reverse complement strand
TCAGGATGTTCTTCTGCTCGGCTGGCTGTACAGAGACAGTATTGAGAATATGCCTTCAGTACTGTCACTTCCTGTTCCGTCCAGTCTGGGGGAACGGGCTGCAAGGCTTCTGCTTGCGCCGGAGGGAATTACACCTGGGCAACTGGAACTTGCTGCTTCCGATGTAAAGTACCTGCCTGTAACAGTGGGAACAAGGGTTGAACGTGAGCTGGAGCTGGCTGTAACTTCTTCAGGAAGCTGGTGGAGTGATGCTCTGAAAGCTTATGATCCCGAGGGTACCAGTGATTCCGGGCTGCGTCTGCAGGCTCTGAGAATGAAATTTCTGGGTATGGGAGACTACCCATACTGGCAGCAGTTTATCGGTACTTCCGCCGAGGTTACAGCTGCGTATGTAATAGCGTCCAGGTGGCCTGACAGGGTGAGCTGGGAAGTTGCCGATGTTCTTGTTGACTGCGGGTACAGTCAAACCGTTTCGGAAATCGCAGTTTCCCGGGGTGATCCTTCTTTTACAGCAGGTGTCCGGATGGCTCGGCTCAGGAATGCTGGAAGCTACGCTGTTCTGGAAGCTCTGTGTGATTCAATTCCAGCAGATGCTTCCATTGAACTTCAGGCGAGGGCAGCACTGTTCAGGGCCAGGTCTCTAAGGGCAAGACGGCAGAACACTGCGGCTTACAGGGCTTACTACAGGTTTGCTCAGGAATTCCCTTTTCATCCAACTGCCCGCGAGGCATCCTATCTGGCGGGAAAATACTTTGACAGCGAACAGAACTGGGCTGAGGCAGCGGATGCATACCTTGCAAGTCTGAGAGCTTCAGGAAGCTGGGATGGTGATGCCAGAGCTCACTGGCGCGGCGGGTTCTGTCTGTACATGAACGGCCGTGGTGGTGTTGGAGATTCTCTGTGGCAGGCAGGCTGTGAGAGATTTCCCTTCAGCCACTGGGTTGATGAGATGTTATTCTGGAGGGCAAGGTACGCGGAAAGACAGGGTAACGAAAGCCGCAGGATACAACTACTGCAGCGTGTTGCAGAAGAGTTCCCGTGGGAGTTCTACGGAATGCTGGCTGCTGAGAGACTTGGAATACCGGACGAATTGAACTTTACAGTTATGAGCCCTGTGATCAGAGATGACACAGTGCTGTCTATGGCGGTGGATCTGCTCAGCTCAGGTTACGGTACTGCAGCGGTGGAGATGCTGTACGCTGGAAGGGAAGGCAACAGAGCTACCAGAGCTGTTGCCCTTGGAATACTTGGAGAACATGGCAGGTCAATTGCGGCGATGAGAGCAATGGATACGGAATACCGGGACGCCGGCACTGGTATTCTTCCTGACAGTCTGCTGGGATGGTACTTCCCATCCCCTTACATGGAACTGGTCAATGCGGTTACGGATACAATGACACTGGAAGCCTCTTACGTGGAAGGTATAATGAGAGAAGAAAGCTATTTCAACAGATTTGTGGTTTCCAGTGCAGGGGCTACCGGGCTTATACAGCTCATGCCTGGTACTGCAGGAGATGTTGCAAGGTGGAACGGTCTTCCCCGATTGACTTCTGAAGAGTTTTTTAACCCGGAGCATTCAGTTCTCTACGGCAGCCTTTACATCAATTCCCAGGCCAGACGGTACAGCCACCCTGCTGTGTTTCTTGCTGCATACAACGCTGGCCCTGGAAATGCGTCAAGATGGATAGACATGCACGGTTTTGATAGCAGTGACCAGGAACTTTATATTGAACAGATCACCTACAGAGAAACAAGAATGTATGCAAAGAAAGTGCAGCGTTCCGCCTGGATATACGGAAGGATCAGATAATGTATTTTGTTTTTTTTGCACTGATGGCCGCCGTTGGTTTTACAACCGATCACGATGAAAACACCACAATTGTTTTTCCACCATACGGTCACTGTATGGGTATATACCGGGCAGGGCAGGATCAGCTCAGCCTTCTTCTTGGAGGAATGCTGCATTTCGATGATCCCCAGGGTCTTGCAGCTGTACTGCCGGATGCGTGGGACACATCGGACCCCAGTGATGATGACGAGCTGGCAGTTTACGGCGTAAACAGCGGCTCAGGGAATATTATTTACAACGCATCCATGTACGCTCTGGGGTACTATGGAGAGGAGGGAAGCGGAGCTGATCAGCTTCTTTCTCCCCATGGAATAGCAGCTACCACAACAGGCACTGTCTATGTGGCAGATACCGGCAATCACCGGGTGGCAGTTCTTCACAGATCGGGCCAGAGAATAAGTTCTGAATCCTTTATAGAAGGTTTTTCAGAACCATGGGATGTGGCCCTGGACGGACTGTATATCTGGGTTACCGACAGGGCAGCCGGCACTCTGTCCAGATACACATCTGCTTCTGACATGAACCCTGTAGTGTTTCAGGTTGATTCTCCCAGAGGTGTTGCGGCTACCGGATACGGTGAATACACCGACGGGCATCCTGCCTGTCAGGTTGTTATCACCGGCAACGGTACAGCCCTCACAAAACTGGTTGACGGTTCCGTTGTGAAAACAGCAGATCTGTCCAGCTGCGGTGGCAGTTTCTTTAACTATGTAGAGCTGGACTACCATGGAAATGTGTGGGTTACAGATTCTATTGCGTGCAGAATACACAAGTTCGACCCGCAGCTGAACTATCTGGACAGCTGGGGAGACGGTTACGGTGAGGCAGACGGCAGCTTTCTGCATCCCACAGGTCTTGCAATATGGGACAGGTTCGGTCAGATCTTTGTTGCTGAAAGCTCGGGAGCCAGATACTTCTGGGTAGGATCCGATATTAAAAATCTGAGTTTTTCAAGTGACGGTAACGGATGCTCGGTTTCCGGAAGACTTACGGAAAAGGCGGCCATGGTGGTAAACATCTACCGGTCAGACGGTTCTCTTGCAAGAAGCCTTTATTCCGGTCGCAGAACACCGGGAAACTTCAATCTGGAGTGGGACGGTACAACGCTGCAGGGACGCAGGGTTTACAGAGGTGAGTACACCATTTCCATAAACATTGAACCGGTCTATTCGAGCAGAACATACTTCGATAAAACCTGGCTTCAGGAGTTTCATATGGATGGTCAGGAAGAGGTGGAGGCCCCACAGGGAGAGAGGTCCCGCTGAAATACGCAGCTCTTGCAGCTCTGTTCCTGGTCTCCGCTTTTTTCAGCGGAACTGAGACGGCATGTTTCAGCTTGAGTCACCCTCAGAAACAGAGGATGTCTGCAACGGCAAGGGGCCGCAGGGCACTGAAACTTCTCTCTGATCCAGGCAGACTGCTTACCTCAATTCTTCTGGGCAACACATTTGTGAATGTTGCCGCTTCCTCCCTGGCTGCGGGTATTACCGCTGAATTGATTCCCGGAACTCTGGGCATGGGCGCAGGTGTTGTTGTGATGACATTTCTGCTTCTTGTTCTGGGCGAGATAAGCCCTAAAACCCTTGCCAGAAAGAGAAACAGGGAATGGATAGAGGCATCATCTTCTGTTATGGCTCTGCTGGTGAAGGTTTTTTCCCCGTTTGAGAAACTGCTTTCGTATCCGGCGGAAATAGCCGACAGGTTCGTTCCCTGGAAAGAAGGAACTGAGGGCTACATGGCTTCCGAGCTGTACATCCTTATGGAAATGGCCAGAAACGAAGGTATTCTCGGTGGAGAGGCTGCAACAGCCGTTGCCATTCTTGAGCTGGACGAAAGGCGCTGTGTGTCTGCCATGGTTCCAAGGGAAAGAGTTCTTTTCTTCATGTCAGACTGGAAAGAAGGGAGAATGAGAACAGAAGCTGAAAAGAGTTCGCAGACTGCCTACCCTCTAATCGATTCCTCAACAGGTCTCATGATCGGTGTTGTGGATGTTAAAGACCTGCTGGGCATGGACACATTCACAATTCGTGAGGTTCCCTTTTTTCCGGAGTCCGCACGGCTGAGCACTGTGCTTTCGGGTCTTCGGGCATCTGGAGTAAGAATGGGAGCCGTTGTGGACGAATACGGTGACTGGACGGGAATCATCTCAGTTTCAGATATACTGGAAAGGGCCGTTTTTGCAGGCAGTGCAGGAATGCCTCTGCCTGAAGGTGTGCAGAGGAGCGGGTCTGGTCTGGTTATCCCTGCCAGTCTTTCTGTTGATTCCCTGGCTTCACTGCTGAATTCTGAAACCCTTTCTGCAAAATATGCCGAGTCGTGCGGAGGACTTCTTCAGGAGATAACAGGAAGACTTCCACTGGAAGGTGAGGTAATACAGTACTCCGGATTTACATTCAGAATAATCAGTGTTCGCACCAACGCCGTTGACAGGATCTATGTAAGCCGGGAAGAGGAATCATGATCAGTTTTGTGGTTTTTGCAGGTGCCTGCATTCTTGCTGCGTTCTGCAGCGGGTCAGAAACTGCCTTCTCTGCCGCAGGCAGAATCCAGGTTGCAGCCAGGGGAAGAAAAGGCGCCCGGGCTCTGTGGTTTATGGAAAGACCCTCCAGATACCTTGCGACTACCCTTGTAGGCACAAATGTGGGAGTTGTTCTTACTTCAAGCATTACCCACAGGTGGGGTGTTCAGCTGGGTGATGTCTGGCAGGTGGTATTTGCATTTGCAACTGCAGTTTTCCTTCTTTTGTTTTCTGAAATAACACCAAAGCATCTGGCCCTTTTCAGAAGCAGCAGAGTGTCTGTTGCCTCAGCCCCGGTCTTGTTTGTATTCCGTGTAGTTATGTACCCGCTGATTGCTGCTGCTTCAGGGATTTCCCGTCTTATAGCAGGGAACGACACTGGTGGAAGGTTTTTCGAAAGCAGGGAGGAAGTGCGTGGTCTTCTGTGTTCCGCAGGTGGAAGGAAGGGCAGGCTTGCGTCCTCTGTTCTCAGCGTGGCTGATACCAGGGTTTGCGTATACTCGAAACGACTTGATGAGTTTCCCGGTGTTGATTCCAGTGTCGGAAAGAAGCAGGCTGTTGAGCTTCTTCTGGCCTCAGGGGAGAATCTGCTGCTTGTGTGGGAGAAAGTAGGGGTAACACTGTCAGGTTCGGTCAAGAGCTCTGTTCTGGCAAGGTGGGACGGTGAAGGTTCCATAATGAGAATATCCACAGGCCTTCCCTATTTCGACGGAAAGTCAAAACCGCTGAAGGTTCTCTCTGCGATATGGAGATCTGAAGCAGGTGCGGCTATCCTTCTGGATGACAACAAACAACCGGACAGTGTTATTACTGCGGAGATGATTCTTACCCACCTTATCCCGGAGCAGGATGATGCATGACAGAAATCCTCTTACCGGTCTTCCAGGCAACACTGCGATACAGAGCAAACTGGAACAGCTGGTTGTTCACGGGGACAGTACAGCAGTATACATTGATATAGTAGATTTCAAGCCCTTTAACGACTACTACGGTTTTGCTCTTGGTGATTCTGTAATAAGGCGTCTTGGTCAGATCCTTGAAGAGTCTGTTCCCGGTTGCTTTGTGGGTCATATTGGTGGAGATGACTTCATCTGTGTAGGAAAGGGCAGCAGTTTCTCAAAGGGAATAGAAGATGCCCGGCAGCGGTTTCGCAGCATTGTGCCGGGATTCTATACACACCGCGACCGTGAACTTGGCGGCATAGAAACATTTGACAGAGAAGGAAGCTACAGATTCCTTCCCCTGCTGGATATAGCTGTTGTTTACGCCGATGCTGACAACAGCACCTTTACAGTTGAGTCGCTTGCCGGGAAAGCAGGGCGTACAAAAAAGTTTCTGAAGGGCCAGCAGGTTGCTTCACCGGTTTTTCCTGTACTGAGGAAAGCTCTTGATCTTGGATACAGTGTGCAGAACACAAAAGCACTTATTGAGGCTTGTGGTGTTCTCCGGGAAGAGGGGGCAGCAGACATTCTTGAGGGTGTGCTGCACGGTCATTACAGCTGGAATCTCAGAAAGAGTGCCGCTCTTGCCCTGGGTTATATAGGTAATTCCAGGTGTACTCAGTTTTTACAGAGCGCATTGAAAGATACCAATCCACATGTGCGTACCAGGTCTGTGGAAGGGCTGGTGGTTTCCATGGGCCGGGAAGCAGGTCCGTTGATTGCTCCTATGCTGAACGACAGGTCTACGTGGGTAAGAAGGGCAGTTCTCAGAGGTACAGGCTATGCAGGATGGTACCAGGGTTTTCAGTACCTGAAAGCTGCAGCCACAGGCAAAGCTCCTGGAGCAGAAATCAATACTTCGCAGGAGAGAAGAGCGGCTCTTGAGGGCATTGCCATGCTTGGAAAGGCTGAAGATGCAGAATTTCTTGCAGAGCTGTGCAGCTCCGGGGATTACTTTCCACGGGATGCTGCATGCCGTTCGCTTTGTTCTGTTGGAACCGACTGTGCCGCGGATTTTGTGATTGAACGCAACACTGTGATACCGGATGTTCTTAACCTTGCAGGAATGAGCAGTTCGAATTTAAGGAAACTCGAGGTGATTGCAGCAAGATCACTGACAGCTGCAGATCCGGTAGTAACAGATGCCCTGAGATTCTTTGAGGGTTTTTCACCTGAATTCAGCAAATTAACAGATGCCGAGATGAGGAAGAACCTTGGAAATTTGTCTGGAGACCTGTTCAGAAGGCTTGTTGTTCTGATGGACAGTCGAAACCTTGCTGCAGACCCGTCATGTATTGCCCGGGTGGCAAGCAGAATTGATTCCGGAGAGCAGATCGGTTCCTCTGCCTTGAGTGCTTTTCTGGGATGGGTTGCGCACAGAGGAGGTGTTTCTCCTGGAAGCCTGCTTATGTCGTTTCTCCGGAGGGACAGCCGGCCAGTGGCCGCTTCGGCTGCTCTGGCAATTCGTTCACTTGCTTTCAGGGACTTGACGCAGATAGAAAATGGAGAAACAATTAGCTAGTCGGTTTTATTTAATAGAGAGGTAACTGATGAGCGAAACAGTACGGGAGTTACTGGCGCAGTTACGGATTTCTGACGAGCCTCAGCTCTCCGCATTTTTACCAGACGCAGAAGGACAGAATGTCATACTGCGTAACCTTCCCTGCGCTCTGATTGTATTGGATTCAGATGAAGGCATCGTTCTTGAGCTGAATGACTATGCTCTGGATGTACTGGGAGTTCAAAGGTTTACGCTTATAGGAAAAACTTTGAATTCTGTTGGTCTCGCCATAGACATGAATGTCGAATCTGTTGCTG
Source organism: Candidatus Fermentibacteraceae bacterium (assembly GCA_021162285.1). Lineage (GTDB taxonomy): Bacteria > Fermentibacterota > Fermentibacteria > Fermentibacterales > JCC-6 > Sabulitectum. The sequence continues at coordinate 11,945 of JAGGYZ010000254.1, read as the reverse complement.
CTGCTCCCGGGAAACCAGCTCAGGGTTTTATCAAAGACTCCAGCGGAGTATCAATTCCTGTTCTTTTGCTTCAGCGAAGGGTGCGTCTCAGCGGTAGAAAGGCCGATATAATTCTTTCCATAGACTCCACTCTGACCGGCGGCAGCAGAACAGCCGAGGCCAGTTTTAACCTGTTCAGAAGGGCTCTGTCGCAAACAAGAACCGCATACATATTTGCCCGAGTCTCCGGTAGCGCTCTTGAAAGAGATCTTCTTGTGGTTGAATCAGGAGGCGAACTTCCATCAGAGCTGGCAGGTAGAAGTTCTTCCGGATCTTCTATTTCAGATATGTTTACACCGGTAAATGCTGCAAAGGTTGTTGAAAATGCCATTATACTCTCCCGCAACGGTGGAGAGAAAATGCTTGAGCTGACCAAATGCAGTCCGCTTAAAATGTACGCTGATCCCGGTGGCCAGGTTCTCATGGTCTTCCCGCCGGAAGACAAAGAGCGAAAGACCATTAGAACAATATCAAGCCAGTTGAGTGTCGGTACAGGAAGAACGGTACTGTACATAGCCTCAAGTGCCTCTGCCAGAAACGCAGGCAAAGAGATGCTTGCCATGATAGGTTTTCATGTAACTGAAATGGATTCACCTTCCAGCGCACAGATAGTTTTTGACGAGAACCCCGGGAGATTTCACTTCGTTGTCTGTGAAGAATTTACTGAAGATCCGGATCTTGCAGCCCTTACAGCGGAACTTGAACACGCAGGGGTTGGAGTCGTTCTGGTTACAGATGCAGAGTTCGAGCACGGAGACGACCTGAAAGTCGCGAAGATTTCGCCCCCTCTCAGCATCAACCTTCTTGCCTCTGCTGTTTCACAGGTAAGCAGCTGATCTCGGAAGAGTATACACGTTTGAACATGGTTCTGTGTGCTTCCTCTAATTGGAATGGTTCTTTCGCGGGCTTCCCTGTTCATTCCATACACATGGAAAAGCCCGGCGAATTAGTGAATCTCGTTCAGGAATATCTAACAGGTCACTGATTTGTGTGTTACATCTGTATGGTACCGGAGGAGGGACTTGAACCCTCACACCCCGAAGGGCAACGGATTTTGAGTCCGTCGCGTCTGCCATTCCGCCACTCCGGCACTTGTGATGAAGGTGGAATGTAACGGATATTCAACCCCCGGGCAACCTTGACAAAATGTTGAAAACAGGGTAAATTCCGCGTTCAAAGGGCCCATAGCTCAGTTGGCTAGAGCCACCGGCTCATAACCGGTCGGTCCCTGGTTCGAGTCCAGGTGGGCCCACCATTTAGCTTTAATTGAAGGGCGGGTAGCTCAGTTGGTAGAGCACAAGCTTCACACGTTTGGGGTCGCAGGTTCGATCCCTGTCCCGCCCACCAGAACAGCGGACACCCGATGGTGTCCGTTTTTCTATATCCATACAGAGATCGGACAGGTGTATCATGGAAGAGTTCATTGCGCGGCTTCTTGATCTACAGGATTGTGATCGTGACATTGACAGATTGAAAGCCGACCTGGAGTCGATTCCCAGGGAGATGAAGATTCACAGGGATGATGCCCAGGGACACGAAGCCAGGTTCAACCAGTTCAGAGATACTCTTGACGGTATAAAGGAAAAACAGAAAAAGCTCGCAGGAGACAGAGCAGACAACATTGCCAGGGTTGCCGACTACAAAAGCAGGCTTGTTTCGTTGAAATCCAACACAGAGTACACCGCAATGCTTCAGCAGATTGCGAACACCGAGAAAATGAGTGATCAGATAGACAACCTTATTATTGAAGCAATGTACGAAGAAGATGAGGCAGTGCAGATACTTGAGCGGGCTACAAAAGAACGGGACCGGACGGTGAAGAGATCAGCGCTCAGAGAACAGAGCCTCAAGTTGAAACAGCGTGAGCTGGAGGAAAAGCTTGCCGTTCTGCATCAGCGCAGAGAAATAATTGCCTCAAAGGTTGAATCCAAGCATCTGAAGAGATACGAGAAAGCCAGAAGTTCCGGCCGAAGAGAAGTTGTCACCGGGATCAAACACGGTTCGTGCGGTGGTTGTCTCACGAAGATACCCCCGCAGAAAGTCGGAGAGATAAAAGGCGGCAAAACATATACCTGTCCGCTCTGCGGCAGTTATGTTGTCTGGACTTCTGACAGTTCTTTTTAGCCAGTTGGTATCCGGCCGGGTGGACGGTCGCGAGATCCCTCGGGATTTCGAGGAAAGTCCGGGCTCCACAGGGTAGGACGCAGGGGAAATCCCTGGTGCAGCAATGCAGGGAAAGTGCCACAGAAACGATACCTGATCCGGTATTCCGGTTTCAAGGGTGAAATGCAGGCAAACCCCGTCCGGTGCAAGGCCAAATAGGAGAAGCGCCCCGCAGGGGGCAGGGAGCGGCCCGTTTCCTCTGCTTCTCGGGTTGGCCGCTGGAGGTGTCTGGTAACGGGCACCCAAGATGGATGGCCGTCACTGTTCAATACAGTACAAGACCCGGCTTACAGCCCGACCGGATACCTCAGCACCAGGGAGAGTTTTGAAATACAAGTGGTTACCCAGACCTGAAGTGCACTGCAAAAGCGAAGATCTGCCTGATATCGCAGGGATTCCTGTACCTGTTGGATCTATGGTGCGCAGGAGGGGTCTTGATGCGGCCTTTTTCCGTTCCGACTACAGCACACTGTCTCCATGGCCTGACCTCCCGGGAGCAGACTCTGCATCCCTGATTCTCGAAGATGCAGTGAGAAACGATAAACTGATTCTGGTTCACGGTGATTTTGACGCAGACGGAATTACTGCCACGGCCACTGCTGTCCGTGTTATCAGGGCTCTGGGAGGGCTGGTTCAATACTATATACCCAGCCGTTTCCAGGATGGATACGGTCTGGGTGAGGCTGCAATCGACCTGTGTATCCAGAGCGGCGTGGAAGTGCTGATCACTGTAGACTGCGGCATAACATCAATTGACGAGGTTGCCCGGCTTAAAGAGAACGGTGTGAAAGTAATAATAACTGATCACCACAAACCTCTGGATATTCTTCCGAAAGCAGATGTTGTGGTTGATCCCGAGCTTTCCAGTGACAGCAGTGTAAGGTGGAGATACCTTTCCGGTGCAGGGGTTATTCACACTGTTTTGAGGGGGCTTGCTGAAAGGATGGATTCAACAGAGATCCCGGAGCTTGAACCTGATCTTGTCTCAATAGGAACAGTCTGTGATGTGGTAAGTCTCACTGGAGACAACCGGGTTCTGGTCAGGCGTGGTCTTGATATTCTCAGAACAAAACCTTCCCAGGGCGTTCTGGCTCTCATGAGTGCAGTGGGAGTTAATCACACCGAAGTTACAACCAGGGACATCAGTTTTGGCCTGGGCCCCGTTATCAATTCCGCTGGAAGAATCGCACACGCAGATCAGGCGGTAAAACTTCTTCTGGAAACCGAACCGGGGCTGGCTGCCGGAATGGCTTCCGGTCTTGAAAAAACGAATACAAAGAGAAAGAGACTCGATTCCGCCGTGTTTGCAGAAGCGGACAGCCTGCTTGCGAACACGAGAACTGGAATAGCTGTGGCTGCATCTGAACACTGGCATGCCGGGGTTATTGGCATCTCTGCATCGAAGCTTGCCAGACAGATGAACAAGCCTGTTGTCCTTGTTTCATGGGATGGCGATACCGGTCGTGGAAGTGCAAGGGGAGTTCCGGGAAAGCCTGTGTATCCAATTCTTGAAAAGGCCATGGAAAAGGGATTGCTGCTGAGTTTCGGCGGACACAACCAGGCTGCAGGAATTTCACTGGAAACGGAAAGATATGCCGAATTCAAGTCTTTCGTGGAACATATTGCTGACACTCTTTACGCAGAAGATTCCGGTCCTGTACTGTATATAGACGGTGGTCTCACTGCAGAACAGTGCAGCATCAGCATTCTTAGCGCACTCAGGAACTTTGAGCCATTTGGCGAGGGTAATCCTGAACCGGTGTGGATAACCCGTGGAGTGTACCCGGTGTCTTTCAGACCGGTTGGTCAGGGCGGTAAACACCTGCAGATATCCTTTCAGTCTGGAAACACGACCCTCCGGGGGATCGGTTTCGGTATGGGACACAGAACATCTGAACTTGATCGAATCCTCGATGTGGCTTTCACCCTTTCTGCGGACTCATGGCGAGGTGGCAATGCTGTGCAGCTTGTTGTTGTTGACATCAAACCGGCTGCAGGGAGAAGGAATTGAGTCTTTCCCGCAGGGTTAAGGAGGTTTTCACCGATGGCAGGGCCGCCGCAGGCCTTCCTGGATACACCGTTCGTCATGAACAGGTAGACATGGCATCTGCAGTTTCAGACCTTGTTGAACTTGGTGGTATCTCCGTTCTGGAAGCCGGTACTGGCGTGGGTAAAAGCCTCGCCTACCTTATTCCGGCTGTACTTTCTGAGCAGGTCTGTGTTATTTCAACTGCAACTCTTACCCTTCAGGATCAACTGATCAGCCGGGATATACCGGTAGTCGGTAGAATTCTGGGAGAGAAAATTGAGGCTGAGGTACTGAAGGGAAGAAGGAATTATCTGTGTCTAAGAAAGTGGTATCAGTGGGGAAACAGTGTTGCTCCCGAGCTGAAGGACTGGGTTGAAGCAGGCAACGGAGATCTTTCTCTGTCCAGTGCTGATTCTGGATCTGACGGTTTGAGGAAGGTTGCAGGTGACAGCTTTGACTGTCTGGGAAGCAAGTGTCCGGAGATACACCGATGCCATTACTACGCAGCGCGAAACAGAGCAAGGAAAGCTCGAATTCTGGTGGTTAACCATCATCTTCTTCTCACCGGTCTGATTTCTGCAGATTTGATACCGGATGCGTGGTTTCTGGTTGTTGATGAAGCTCACGCTCTTGATAAAGCCGCCGCAGCCAGTCTGGGATACTCCCTCTCCGAATCTCTTCTGAACAGTGTATTTGACTCTGTGGTTCTCAGCGACCATACTCCAAAAAAGAAAACCGCTCTTCTGAACAAAGCCCGCCTTCTTGCTGAACAGCTTTCACAGCTGTGTTCACCTGCCGGGGAAAACGGAGAAATTGAATTTTCAGATATTTTTACCGATCTGCAGAGCATAGCGGACAATGCCTCATCATTCCGGGAAGAGATAAGAAGCGAAGACGATCTGGCAGGCGCATCTCAGACTTTGTATAACCTTCAGCGGTCTGTTGTTTCTCTCACGCAGGTTAACCCGCTTGACTGGTGCTGTTACGTGGAGAAGAACAGAAAGCGGCCAGTGCTCCGCTGTGTTCCTGTTCATCCGGGCTCTCTGCTTCAGGACACTCTCTACAGCAGTTTTCCATCGGTTCTTCTTACCAGTGCGACCCTTGCCGCAGGCGATTCCTTCCTGTATTCCGATACCAGGCTGGGTGTACCGGAACAAGCAGACAGACAGGTTTTCCACAGTCCGTTCAACTATGCGGAACAGTCCGTTCTCGTTCTTCCTGATGACCTTCCCGATCAGAATGACCACCAGCTTATAGCAAACTACGCCTGGGAGATCGCCCGTGAGACTGCAGCAGTTCTAGGTGGGCGGACAATGGTACTTTTTACCAGTTACAGAAACATGGAACTGTGTCGCAAAGCCGCGGAAAAAAACCCTTTGGATGGAATCCCTGTTCTGGTGCAGGGAAAGATGAATCGCTCACTTATTCTGGATGAGTTCAGGAGAGATCCCAGAGCGATTATTCTGGGTACTGCCAGCTTCTGGGAAGGTGTAGATCTGCCTGGAGAGCTCCTGCGTTCGCTTATTATTGACAGAATACCTTTTCCCAGCCCGGGACATCCGCTTACCCAGGCGAGAATGAAAGCCCTGGAAGATCAGGGAAAGAGCAGTTTTACCCACCTCATGCTTCCAGAGGCGGCAATAAGATTGAAACAGGGTACAGGACGGCTTATTCGGTCGGAAACCGATACAGGCGCGGTGTTCATTCTGGACAGAAGGATGAAAACAGCCAGATATGCCGGGCTGCTTCTGGCTTCCATGCCTCCATTCAGGGCAGGAACTGTCAGGACCGCCCTGGAATTTTTGAGGGAACAAGCCACAGGTTCCTGAAGTATCACCTCAGGAAGGGAAGATGCAATGTTGATAATTCCAGGCTCGGGTTGTTACATGGGGGTTTCCGGCGCAGATGATCAGTCGGATTCTGTTCCGGAATCTGCTGTATTTCTTAACCAGGTGCACAGCAACCGGATTGTAGTTAATCCGGTTGGAGGTGAAACTGCAGATGGAATGATCGTTGACAGGCATTCCCGTGTTCCTGCTTTGAAGGTGGCGGACTGTCTTCCTGTTTTTGCCCTGTGGGACGATTTCGCAGGGGCAGCACACGCTGGCTGGCGGGGTCTTGCAGGAGGCATTGTTGAAAACCTGCTGCAGGCTGTGGATCAGCCTCTGAGGTGGTTTATAACAGGACCATGCATCTGCGGGGATTGTTACAGTGTTGGTGAAGAGGTACGCAATGCAGTTATCAGAAATGATCCGTCGGCCGGGCGAGACCATCTACCCGGCAGAGTTGACTTGAGAGGAAGTGCAATTCGAAGGGCCAGAAAGCTGTGTGGAGAGCAGTTTAAGGTTGCTGCTTCGGGTGAATGCACTCTGGAATCTGCAAATCTTTACAGTTTCAGAAGTAATGGAACAGCTGGAAGGAATATCCTCTGGCTTGCAGAAATTGAACGCGGTGAACATATTCGGCAGCTAAATGATTGAGAACAACGGATGCACCGAGAGGAGAAACAATTGAAAAGAGTAACTGTGTTGCTGGCAGCCATGGCGGCCCTTGCCTGCTCAACTGCCCTTGCAGGGAGTGCCAGTGATGCGACTGCTGTTGGCATCATCCCATTCGGGTACAGTGATGACAACTCCCGCTGGATAAGTGGAAAACTCAGTGACTTTCTTAGAGATAACCTTGATACCAGCGAGGAATTCAGTCTTATAGGTGAAAACGACCTTAACCACGCGTTTGAAGACATCGGTTTCGATCCGGATCAGTTCAGATACGGTGTTCCTCCGGAGATGATTACCGAGGCTGGAACGGCAATGGGTGCTGATCTCGTTCTTTTCGGATTCGTTGTTCCAGCCAGTGGAGATCAGTACCAGGTTCTCTGGAATCTTGTTGTGGTTACCAGTGCAAACACCATTTCTCCGGCTCCGTCCATGGTTGTCAAGAACACGGATCCGGTAAAAGAACTTGCGGAAAACATGGTTTCTGAAATAAACAATCATGTTGGAGCAAGAGCAGATGAGTCTTTGAATATGGCCAGATATCACAGTGCCAATGGCAGCTGGGACAGTGCTATTTCTTCTTATCTTCAAGTTCTCGAGGTCGATCCGGAACATGTTGACGCCATGAACGAGCTTGCCGGAGTTTACCTGAAGAGTGATGTGGATTCCGTTGCCCGGGCACAGGAGATCTACAATCAGGTTCTTGCCATTGATCCTCAGAATTCCCAGGCTATGGGCGGTCTTGGTCTTGTGGCTCTGGAGAATGAAAACTACGACGCGGCAAAGAATTATTTCGATCAGGCTATTGAAGCAGATCCGGACAACACCTCTGCTTATTCGGGTCTTGCCAGTGCTTACACTGCGATGGGAATGACCGATCAGGCTATTGACAGCTTTGAATCAGCACTGGCCGCCAATCCCGGGAACCTTCAGGCCAGGTATGCTCTTGGTCTGTTGTACATTGAGATGGGCAATTACACAGACGCTATCCCGCACATTGAGGCAATTCTTGATGTTCGGCCTGATTACTCGAATCTGCGACTTAAACTAGCAGCGGCATACTCGGAGGTCGGAGACTACAGTTCCGCTGCAGACAATGCAGTGCTTGTGCTGGAAGCCACTCCTGACGATACTGATCTTGCTCTTTACGTTGCTCAGTATGAGGCCAGAGCCGGAAGAACCACAGATGCCGTGAACAGATTGAACGATATCATCGCGTCTTCGGGAAGTAGACAGGCTTACCTGATACTTGCCACAGTATACAGAGACAGCGGACAGCGCGGTTCCATGCAGAATGTGTTCAACAGGCTTCACAATGCTTACCCCGGAGATCCTGTTGCCAACTACATGGTTGGTGCTTTCTACTACCAGAGTGGAAGTTCCGCTGCAAGAGTAAGCGAGCTCATTCCGGCTAATGTACCAACCTGGGAAGGAGCAATAAGCGAACTTAGTTCCGCAATTACATTCCTCAACCAGGTTACCGGATACAGAGCCTCCCAGGCACAGAACATGGTGGCAGCTGCACAAAATGCCATCAGTCTGTGTGAAGAGAAAATAGACAGGGTTAACAGATACTCACAGTGATAAGAGTACCGTAACGCAGATAAAGAAGGGGCGCTTTACAGGCGTCCCTTCAACGCATGGAAAGGTAATTCAGTGGAAGGCAGATTTCTGGACAGGGTGGTAATTACCGTGAGAGCCGGTAAAGGGGGAGATGGTATCGTCGCCTTCAGGCGGGAAGCATATGTTCCCAAAGGAGGACCCAGCGGTGGAGATGGTGGCAGAGGAGGCCATGTCTGGCTGGAAGTTAACAGGAAACTGACTACACTTGTTGATTTTACCAACGGATCAATTTTCAGGGCGGAAAAGGGTACTCCCGGCGGAAAAAACGATATGACCGGAGCCAGAGGCAAGGACCTTGTTCTTCAGATACCGCCAGGTACAGAGATTTACAATCACAATACAGGTGAGCTGCTTGCAGACATGACTGAACCGGATCAGCGAATTCTGATTGCCAGAGGAGGCGAACACGGTCTTGGAAATGCAAATTTTGCCACACCTGAAAGAAGAACTCCGCGTATCCGGACAAGAGGCAGACCAGGCGAGGAACTGAAAATTAGATTTGAACTTAAACTAATGGCTGATGCCGGGCTTGTGGGTTTTCCAAACGCGGGAAAGTCTACACTTGTTTCCAGAATCAGTGCTGCCAGACCCAAGATTGCCGGTTACCCGTTCACAACACTGAGCCCCTCTCTTGGTGTGGTAAAATTCACAGACGGTTTCAGTTATGTGGTGGCAGATCTGCCTGGACTGGTTGAGGGAGCCAGTCGGGGAGTAGGTCTGGGGCTTCGGTTCCTTCGCCACGCAGAGAGAAACAGAATACTTGTATTTGTTGTTTCGCCGGATATGGAGGTTACTCCTGAAGAGCAGCTGGCTACTCTGCGGAACGAACTGCTCGAGTACGGCACCGATCTCAAAAGTATCAGTGCCATGGCAGTTCTTTCAAAGTGTGATACCGTAACTGCAGAGGAAGAAGCGAGGCTTCTTGCCACGCTGCCCAAAGGTACTATGTCGCTCAGCTCTGCAACCGGAAGGGGGGTTCAGGAATTTCTGAGAAGGCTTGGAAAACTGATCCTTCAGGAAAGGCGCAAAGGCTCCGAGCCCTCCTGAAACTAGCGGCTTGCAGTTTGTCAAGATCGGAGCTGGTTCGGCTTCTGCGAAGTGAAACACCGGAAAAAATAGCTTCTATGCTTCCGGATACGAATATGGAAAGAGCCCTTTCGGTTTCATCACAGCTGGGAATAAGAGCTGTTTTCTATTCAGGAGAAGGCTACCCGGAGCAACTGCTGGACATTCCCGACCCACCTGCCGTTCTTTTTTACAGAGGCAAGTTTCCGCCTTCCGAACTGTTTCCTGCAATAGCGGTAATCGGTTCCAGAAGGTGTTCTCTGTACGGAAGAAAAACAGCCAGAAAGATTTCCCTGGAACTGAGCCGTTCCGGTGTGTGTGTTGTAAGCGGTCTGGCACGGGGAATAGACGGAGAAGCACATCGCGGTGCTCTGGATGGCGGCTCTCCGACAGCTGCTGTAATGGGCGGAGGTCTGGACATGATGTATCCTCCGGAACACGGCTCTCTTGCAGAAAGGGTTGCTGAACACGGCTGTCTGATCTCAGAGTACCCCCCCGGAGTTAAACCTGCCAGATACACTTTCCCCGAACGAAACAGGATTATCAGCGGTTTGTCAAAAGCGGTGGTGGTTGTTGAGGCTGGCGAGAGAAGCGGCACAATGATTACCGTTGCCACAGCTCTTGATCAGGGTCGTGATGTGTTTGCCGTTCCGGGCGACATAACCAGATCCAGCACAAGGGGCTCGAACAGGCTTCTCCGTGATGGAGCAGGAATAGTTCTTTCCCCGGAAGAGCTTGTTGAAGAGCTTGGGTTCAATTCACCTGTTGTATACGCTGCACCGGTTTCAGATCCTGTTCTTGCATCTCTTGCTGGGAAACACATCACAGCTCAGCAGCTTTCTCTCGATCTGAAGCAGGATACCTCAACGATAAACTCCAGGCTTCTTGAACTGGAACTGCAGGGTCTTGTCATAAGAATCCCTGGAGGTTTCTACACCCTTGTGTGAAGTAAGTTTCACACAGGTGTAACCTTTGCCTCACCTCTATACGTGTACTATAGCTAAAAATGTGTAATAAATATCTGGTTATTTGTGGCACTGTGTTTGCATAGGTGTTGTACATGAAAACATTAACGCATATCAGGAAGAACAGTACAGGTGCGGCTCTTATGATTGCACTGCTGGCTGCAGTGGTTGTTATGATGGCAGCTACGCTTCTTATCAGTCTTACCAGAAGGATGGTAAACTCTTATTTAGACAGGCTCAACAACGCTCAGATTTCTCTGTCGGAGTCCAGCGCCGCTGATGGCCTTTCACTGCTGCTTTCGCAGAGCGGCCCGGGTGCGGCAAATGGAGACCTGCAGTTCGACCTGGCAGGGGTTTCCACGGAATTTACCCTTCTTGAAACTGGTACTGCAGGTATAAGAACTGGATTCTTCCAGCTGGATAATGTGTTCAGTGCCGTTGTAGTTCCTGCAGGCAGTCATCTGGTGACACTTCAGGGTACCGGAGATTCCTGTGTTCAGGTAACATTTTTCAGCAGTGATACTTTTAATCCGACAACTCAGTTTACCATTGAAACCGATATGCGTCCGGTTGCCGGAACTCCGTTTGTTTTTCACGGAGAAGAGGCTGTTATTGCGGTTTTCGAAGGAGCGGGAATAACTTATCTCGCTTGTTTTTCCTCAGACGGTATTCAGGCAGGTACTGTTGTTGATTCAGACATTTACAGATCCGGTTCTATGATTTCCGCAGGAGAAGCTCCCGACGGATCACCTCTGCTCATTGTTACTGGAGGTTCAAATCTGGGTGCTGTTTTCAACTGTGAAACCGGGGAGTTCAGCCATGTGGGTTCACCTGCAGGAACCTGTCCTGTGTTTCTTTCAGACGGAACCATGTTTGGTTCTGTTCAGCAGTCTTTCCCGTCTTTTGGCGGGGCTCACATTGAGGATGTGTTCGGCGGTGACTTCAACAACGACGGAATGCCTGATGTGGCATTTGCCACCCGTTTCTCACTTTCCGTGTATTCAGGTGCCACACACGAGATCATCAAGGCAGGTCCTGGAGGTTCTCTGGTTTCATGGGGAAGTGTTGAGGGCAGAACAGGTCTTTGCGGTATGTGGAAGATGCCCTCGGGAGATATCAGATGGCTCCGGCTGGCATACGACGGTTTTACCGATTTCAATCCGGACATGGTTTACGAACTCGGCTGGCAGGGCAGGTTCAACGGGAGAGGGAATACTCTTACGGGAATAATAGACGACAGTGCTGTCATTGCTTCATCCACAGGGTACGTCCTGGAGCTTTTAACCGGCGATGTATTTACAGGTAATGCAGACGGCGGAGAGATCGACTTCTTCAGGATTGCTGACAACGGTGTTGAAGCATGTTTCAACCCTGTGAACGGTGATGGAATACAGATGACATTCTCAACACAGAACAGATACAGGGGAGAAACAACCCCCGGCGAAACATACACTTACTCAATATACGAGTCGGAAGGCAGACTGAATGTTTTCCACGCCCTCGAGGGGCTGGGCAGATGAAAAAAGGCTTTACCCTTGTTGAGCTTGTGGTTGCCTCTGTGGTAAT
>JAGGYZ010000321.1 GCA_021162285.1 Candidatus Fermentibacteraceae bacterium | reverse complement strand
GGTTAAAGTATTAATAGAGATTTGTTGTAAGCTGAAAATAGATAGCTTTAAACTGCGGCACGCACCATATTCAAACCGTATCCGAAAAAACATGACCTGGAGCAGTACAGCCGATAGAATATTCTACAGGTATTGAGCTTGTGCCATTTTGTAATGATGAACTGTGTAACTGTTTAGAAATGTCAGATTACCGAATGATGATAACGAGAACCCTAACCAGTTGTTCTTCTGCGACATATGTTGGGAACTAGTGCGGTGATTTGTTTCCGGATAGGTCTATCAACTGTGATGATGCTTCTGCTTTTTTCTGTCGCGCAGGTAAGCTAAAAGACGCTTCCAGTCTTGGAAGCACAGGGTAAAGAAACCGCCTACAGCTCCTGAAGTAGCAAGCCCCACAGGACACCCGGGCTGACCGCAGAAAGGGCACACGGAAAACGCGGCATAAAGGCCGGTAAAACCCAGCCACAATCCGATGAACCTGAACAGGCTGCCGAATGGAGACAGCTTCAGTTCCGGTTTGTTTTCTTTTTCCATGTTGCCTCTGCAGTCAAATTAAGAGTTCCAATGCAGGCAATATAAATTCTGCGTCAACAGTACAGTTCATTGACGCAGCATGCACGGTACCATCAGACAAGAGTCTTCTTCATCCGCTGAAACTCGTTGTCTTTGAGTTTGTCCAGTTTCCAGTTGTTCATGACTGCTCAGAGCTTCTTCACAGCACTCACAAGGTTTTGTGCCGGGTCGCCTTCAACCGGCTCGAATTCCTCCCCTGTTATCATCTCAAACAGTGTGATGTACCTTGAAGAAAGTTCCGTTACAAGATCGGCTGGGGCCTGGGGAAGAGTTTCGTCATTGTAGGGGTCGCAGTTGTCGCGGAACCACAGACGGAGGAATTCCTTGTCTATATTTTTTGGCTCAAGCCCCTGGACAAGCCGTTCCTCAAAGCTTTCAGCAAGCCAGTAACGGGAGCTGTCCGGTGTGTGAATCTCGTCGATAAGAACGATGTTACCGTTCTCATCTTTGCCCATCTCGTACTTTGTATCAACCAGTATGAGACCTCTCTGCGCAGCAGTTTTTACACCGAAAGCAAACAGATCCTTTGCAATTTCCGACGCATTGTCCCAGTCATTCTGCGACATCAGCCCTGACGAAACAATTTCCTCAGGCGTTATTGACTGGTCGTGCTCATCACTTTTTGTCGTAGGAGTTATCAGGGCCACAGGGAACTTCTGATTCTTGACCATTCCGTCGGGAAGCACATTTCCGCAGATGTTTCTGTCTCCTCTGTTGTAAAGGGTCCAGGCGCTTGTGCTGCTGCTTCCTGTGAGGTACCCCCTCATAACAAACTCCACAGGGAACACTTCCATTTTTCTGCCCAGTGTGGCATTCGGGTGTGGGATGCTGATAACATGGTTTGGCACTATGTGTTCCGTATGACGGAACCACCAGGCACTTACCCTGTTCAGAACCTGACCCTTGAAGGGCACTGAAGCAAGAACACGGTCAAAGGCACTTTGTCTGTCGGTTGTTACTAGAAGAAGGCTGTCTCCAAGGTCGTAAATATCACGAACTTTACCCCTCTTGCAATTTCCGATTCCCAGACCTGCGGTTTCTGTAAGACAGTTGTTAAGGTTCGCTCTGATAACAGCTTCCTTGTTCTTCATTTTTCCTCCAGTAACTGTTTTTTGATTATTCTACAGCGGTAAGATACGGAATTTCCCACCAGTTTGACCAACCTTTGTATATTTCTCGCTCAACCCGAACACAATTAAGGAGAACTAATGACCACAGCTGCGGATAGAAACCTCACCTGGCACGATCACGCAACAGGAAGAGAAGACATCGAAGAACTCAACAACCACAAAGGTGCCACTATCTGGTTTACCGGACTCAGTGGTTCGGGGAAGTCAACGGTTGCCAACTATGTGTCAAGAATGCTCCATGCGAGAGGAATCCGCACAGCAATTCTCGATGGTGACAATATCAGGCAGGGTTTGAACAGCGATCTCGGATTCTCCCCTGAAGACAGAACTGAAAACATCCGCAGAATCGGTGAAGTTTCCAGGCTGTTCACAAGTTTCGGGATAATTAACCTTGTTGCTTTTATAAGCCCGTACACTGCAGACCGGAACAGAGCAAGAGAAATACAGAATGATGGTGATTTTGTTGAGGTCTTTGTTGATGCTCCCCTGGCTGTGGCTGAAGACAGGGACCCCAAAGGTCTCTACAAAAAAGCCAGAGCTGGAATCATTCCCTCATTCACAGGAATCAGTGCACCGTACGAAGTGCCGAAGAGCCCTGAAGTTCACCTGCATACAGACCTGCAGAGTCCTGAAGAGTCCGCCGTTGAGGTAATCAGAGTTCTTGAAAAAATGGGAATTGTTCCGGGAGAGTAAGTTTGTTTTTTAACAGAAGAGCGGTTCCCCCTGATCTGGCGGACCGCTCGCTTTTTTCAATGTCTCTCACCGCCGACGAAAAGGGAGCATTCAAACTACATCTGTTGAGTCAGATTTTCGGTGCTGTAGCTGCCGGTGTGATGATGAATCACGACTACATAGCAACCAACGGTCTCGGGGCAAGCGTTGTACAGATTACCCTTCTGGCGATGATATGGCCGGTGAGCAACCTGTTCAGTGTTGTGACAAGTCACTTTGTAGACAGCAGTAACCGACATTCAACTGCCATTTTCATTGGAGCTGCTCTTCGGCTGCCCATAGCCCTGATGTTCTTCTCCAGCAGTGTAAACTTCATGCTGATCCTGCTGTTTCTGTACTTCAGCAGTAACAGCCTGGTGATACCCGGGCAGAATGCAGTTATGCGCAGCAGGTACAACAAGGGTCACAGGGGGCTGCTTTTCGGATGGACAATGACAGCCCTTAACCTGTTTGCCCTGCCGGCTGCAATGGTTGTCGGTGCCCTGCTTGACGCAGACTTTTCCTTCTACAGATGGCTGTTCGTTGTCGAGGGTGTTATGGGCAGTGCACAGGCTGTTGTAATGGGCTTTATGGCAAGAGGAATGAAAGACCCGGTGGCAGTTGCGGAATCAAACATTCGCGACTTCTTTAAAAGTATCGGGCAGGTTCTGAAAGGCGACAGGGAGTTCCTCAAGTTCGAGATGTTTTTCATGATATATGGTTTCGGTTTCATGACCGTTCAGCCGGCATTGCCTTTTTACTCTCAGGAAGTTCTGGGTCTGTCTTACGAGCAGTATGCTCTGGCAAAAGGTGTTATAGGGCAGCTTGGTCTGCTGCTTCTGGCTCCTTTTCTCGGCTCGAAGATGGACAAACTACATCCTTTCAAGTTTACTGGAGTTGTGTGTTTTATACTTGCGGGTTTTCCCCTTCTTCTTGTTGGAAGCAGCCTGTTTCCATCAATTGGAATACCGCTTTACTACGCCGCATGGGCAGCTTTCGCCATCGGTATTGCCGGTGTCGTCATATCCTGGAACATGTCCAGTATGTTTTTTGCACCTGAGGGAAGAACCGCCACTTACCAGGGGCTTCATGTAACAGCAACAGCCATGAGGGGTTTCTTTGCTCCTGTACTGGGCAGTGTTGTTATGAAGTATCTGGGTTTTACAGCAAACTTTCTGCTGTCCTTCCTGTTTTTCACAACGGCCAGTATTCTGTTTCTTCTTCACTACAGAAAACGATCTGAGAGTCCGGATTCTGATTAATGAAAAGGCGGCCTTCATGAAGACCGCCTCTGAATATTTGATTATTTCCGTTAGAAATTCAGACCAACTGTAACGCCTATCCACATGTCTTCGAAGTCAACAAAGTGCAGTCTTACGCTGGCATCAATGTCTGCTGCAAAGGGAACAGCCGGTACAACACCGACACCGATGTAGCCGCCAAAATCATTTTCAGTATCCTTTTCGCCGCCAAAATCTACTTTCTGGACGTCCATTTCCAACCCGCCTGCAGCGTACAAAGGTCCCATGTAGCTTCTGATTCCTACCGTTACAGGGAGAATGTAACCTGAAAAACCTGCAATTTCCACATCCGGTTTCAAGGACAGATAGCCCACAGAACCTTCAGCAGCAATTACTGGCAGGTGAAAGATCACCTGACCGCCAAAATACAGATTACCTGAATAAGCATCTCCAGCGTCACCTGTAGGTGCCCAGTATCCAACCTGTGGACCGTATTCAACAATTCCCGCAAAGGAAACAGCTGTAAGAACAGCCACAACTATAAGTGCTTTCATTACAAATCCTTTCGTGTTCAAAGTGGAAAGAAAAAGGGTGACCATCTGGCCACCCTTTCCTGCTCTTTTGTTTGTTAGAAGTTGAGCCCGACACAAAGACCGATCCACATGTCATCAAAGTCGACAAAGTGTACTCTGGCACTTACGTCAACATCGGCAACATTTGGAAGAGGTGTAATAAGACCGCCACCGATGTATCCGCCGAATTCGCTGTCGGAGTTTTCCTGAACAGCGCCAACAACTCCACTCTCTGTTTTTACCATGTCCAGTTCAATACCGCCTGCAGCGTATAGTATACCGGAGTAACCGCGAAGGCCCACGGTAATCGGAATTATTCTGCCAGAAAAAGTTGAATCTTCAGGGTCAGCCTTCAGGGAAGTGTAACCAATTGAACCTTCGATGGCAAACATCGGCATGTGTGAAAGGAACTGTCCGCCGAAGTAGAAGTTACCGGCGAAAACGTCCCCTGCATCACCTGTAGGAATCCAGTATCCCAGCTGCGGTCCGAATTCCGTTGCGCCTGCAAAGGCGAAGGTGGCAAGTACTGCTAAAACGATAAGTGACTTCATCGTAGTCCTTCCTGTGTTGTGTTACGAGTCCACTGCAATATGCAAAGACACAGTAAAAATGACCAGTCTGAGTATTTTGTCTGGTTAAGCATATTGTTTTCTTCCCAGCGAAGCCGCATCTAAACCTTCATTTTGCTTCCCAATTTCGAATTCTACCTGGGGTGCCAGAACGAATGAAAAGCACAAAGATATCAACTTAGAGCTCCAGACGCTTTCCATTTAGCATTATGCAAGCAGCTAAAATAAGTAGAACAGAAATATCTGTATTCGGCCCCCCAACTAAATTTACATCAGTTAAGTGGGAAATATCTATTGCATTTCTTGAACTAGTTGAATATGCTATTTGCCATGGTTCACTTTTACGTTCAGGCAGTTTGAACATTTAAACTTGGTTCCTGATTCTTTAACGGTATACCTGAAGAATTGTATTGTGATAAATGAAAGCCACAGGGAAATTATGGCTGGTGAAAAATCACTTCAAAGTGGAGGGATTAATGAAAAAACTAGCGACAAGGAAGGAAATCCAATGCTAAGAGTGTCTGCTGCCTTACTTGCGATTGTTCTATTCGGGATAACCGGAATCTCTTTTGCCGGAGACTGGACTGGAAACATCAATGCATTCATGGGAATGAAAACCCTTAGTGATGACTGGGCGGATGAATTTCAGGAACAGACCGAGGGAGGAATTCTCTTCGACCTTCAGAAACGAGATTGGCCTGTATGCGGGGTTATTGAATCCATGTACTCCATGAAAGATGATGTAATAGATGGTGTAGATTTAGAATTGATTACTACTGAAATTCTTCTTGGTGTTGGTAAAAACTGGGCACCGAACAGTACTATCAGACCATATGTAAGGGCTGGAATAGTATTCGCTACCACAGAACTTAATGGGAGCAATGGAAGCCAATCGGAGTCAATAAGTGAATCAGGTAATGGGTACGGTATTAGTGGGGGAGTATACTGGACAATTAGCCAACACTTTAATCTAGGCCTTGGAGTTAGGTACACAAAAGCCGTAATTGATTTTGACGGTCTTGATCAGGAATGCGGGGGAACTCATTCCGGGCTTGTAAT
Organism: Candidatus Fermentibacteraceae bacterium; assembly: GCA_021162285.1. Classification (GTDB taxonomy): domain Bacteria; phylum Fermentibacterota; class Fermentibacteria; order Fermentibacterales; family JCC-6; genus Sabulitectum. The sequence continues at coordinate 1,648 of JAGGYZ010000321.1, read as the reverse complement.
AGGTTATCACTGGTAATACATCCCTTAGAAAGGCAGTGCAGCGGTGGAAACCGTTGCACTGCCACCACGACAATTCAGATTCTTACCATTAAGCTGCTATTTGAGAAGTCGAAAAACTTCTACGGTTCTAAACGCATCCAATACGGGGTACCAATACGAACGCATAGATCTTCTTCTACAAAACAGTAGAATTCCTTCTACAGAGGGTTCCCGAAGCATCCACTTCGGGGTGCCAGACTGTAAGTTCTCCCAGTCACTGTAGCTTATTCCAGTGTAGTTCCAAAAGCATCCATTACGGGGTGCCAGACTGTAAGTTCTTCGCAGTGCCCGGCAAGAGAGACAGGTCCAGTTTGCCTGTATTCTGATTTTTAACATATTACCAAAGAAGTTGGTTATAAAACCAAAAAAGATGGTAGGTAAATTGTGATACTTGATTCCTTTTTAGTGTCAGAGGATGCGGAGAGAGTTCTACTATTTCTTGCTGCGAGGCAAAAAAGCTACGCTACTGAGATAGCAGAGTTCTACAAAAGAAATCTCTTCGGAATACAAACGCAGCTGGAGAAGTTTGAATCTGGTGGTTTGCTGATAAGTAATAAAGTTGGAAGAACCAGATTATATGAGTTCAATCCAAGATATCCTTTGCTGAAGGAGTTCCTGCAGCTACTGCAGAGGGCTCTTCAGTTCTTGCCGCTGGAGGAGCGGGAGCGACTTCTCATTTTCAGGGGAAGACCCAGAAGGAAGGGGAAGCCCTTGTGAAACCCATTTCTGATATGAGCAGAACAGAGTTTGCTTCATATGTAGCCTCAAAACTCAGAGAGTGCGGAATCACAGTTGTATTGAGTGGAGGGTCCTGCGTTTCTATTTACAGTGATGACAAATATGTCTCCATGGATTTAGACTTCATTGAAGTAGGGCTTTTTTCAAGAGCTGCTATTACAAGGTGCATGTGCAGCTTGGGTTTTGTTGAGATGAATCGCTACTTCAAGCACACTGATACAGATCTTCTTGTTGAGTTTCCAGCTGGGCCACTGGGTATCGGCAACGAGCCAATCACAGAATATGAAGAGATAACGACATCTGTAGGATGTCTGAGATTGCTCAGTCCTACAGACTGTGTGAAGGATAGATTGGCCTGGTTCTTTCACACCGGTGATACCGAATGTCTTGAACAGGCATATCTGGTCGCAGGGCAGCAAAAGGTTGATGTTCAGGAAATAGAACGCTGGTCAATTGGTGAGGGTAAAAAGGAAGACTTTACTGAGTTGAAAGGTACATTGATCTCAACTCAAAAATGATGCTTTCTTTTATGCCGGCTTTTATGTCTCTCAGTTCGATAACTGTCTACTACGGGGTGCCGGAACGAATGAACAGCACAAAGATCTAAGCATACAGCACCGAAGGCTTTTCGTCGGAAGCAGGTAATTCCGACTGGGGCTATCTGGACTGGAACCTCAGTCCTTCTCTGGCTTTTCAGTTGCTTTTCAGCCGAGTTCTTCTGATCAGTACAGGGAAATGGGGTTATGGGCTGACATGCATTCTTCTCCCTGCTTTCTCTGAAGAGCCTGTTCAGCAGAGGTGGTTACAAAAGAAGTTTCCGTAATTCAGGGTCGCTGTAGTTGCCTTTGAACAGGAAGAAGTCTATTCCTGC
>JAGGYZ010000041.1 GCA_021162285.1 Candidatus Fermentibacteraceae bacterium | reverse complement strand
GCCTTTTGAGAATACCGGGAAGGTTGTGGGCGGTCAAGGATTATTGATGGGGCTTTCTTTGCAGGAGGTTCTTCAGCTCTTCAAAGATTTCGATTATGGGTGAATTGAGAATAGCTTCTTTGTAGTGGTTGTTTTCAATGCTGTTGATGTGGTTTTGCAGCAGGGTTTCAGCTTTTTGGAAGATCTCTCTGCTTTCGTCTGGTTTGTTCTGCTGGTGCAGGCATTTTGCCAGTGAGGCAAGCAGGCCTATTTCCTGCAGGGTGGGGGCTTCTCCCAAATCTTTTGTTGCAGCTGTGAGCTTTTGCTCAGCTTCTTTCAGTGCAATGGTTTTATCGATGTTCGGATTGTTAAGTTGCTCCATGCCTCTGAAGCCCTGAAGTAATCTCATTTTCGAAGTGCTCAGGTCTTTTATGTTTTCATCGGCTTCAAGTTGAGTGAGTGTGGTGGCTTCAATTATACGGACAAGGAATGATGCAAGACTGGCGGCAGGTTTTGGCAAATCGGCAGGCATTTCACCTGTTTCATTCAAAAAGTGAGTAATGTCCGTTATGTATGTTCCAATTCTCATTCTTCTTCACTCCTCATAATTACGTTTCGAATAAGCTGCAATGTCGCCAACTCTTCATTTGCATCTACCTGGTCTGGCTTATCTTTAAGTTTTTCATGGAGTATTCTCCCTGATCACTTCCCAGTGTCCTCCTTTTTGTGGGCCAACGTATTTCAGCTTACCTGCCTTTACCAGTTTCGCACTGGCAAGTTCAATAGCCCGTACCTACTTCTCAAGTAATTCAGCTACCTCTGCCAGAGTCATTTCCGGGTTTGCTGCAAGTAACTTCATAATTCATACTGAAGTTTTCACCGAAGATTTTACTATAGTGTCATCGTAGTAGAAAGTGTAGTTCAGCCGAATACTACAAACTCCTCTGTATCAGCTGGGGTGTGTAGTGCCTGAAACTGTCTTTAGATTTAACAGACGCACGCTGGAAAGTACAATAATTGGATTGGGTATTCTGGTACACCACCCAACATGTAAAATAAGTGGAGGAATAATGAAAAGCAGTTTGATCCTTGTTGTTTTCCTGCTGTTGATTGCCTGTGGCGGCGCTGACGAAGACTCCACGATTGATGTAACACAGCAGACTGGTTCCGCCCTGCTGGTGGACTCTGTTACTGCAGAATGGGTCAAGTACCTGCAGTCCAGCGATGAAGGGTTATGGGAGGGCAGTACAGAGCATCTGATAATCTGCAGTTCGGCTGGCAAACTGACTGATTATGAAGCACTGGACCCGATTGTTTACAAACCTTACCAACTGTGTACCTCCGGGGATACAGTTTTTGTGACCGATGCGGCAACTCAGGAGATAGTTGCATTGAACAGCACTGGAGAGTTGTTGTGGAAAGCCGGGGGCGAAGGAGAGGCTCCTGGGCATTTTCCTCGTGTATCAACGCTGACGGTTTCCGCAAGATATGTTGCTGCCTCTAATTACTATCTTGGCAGAATTGAGTTTTTCAACAGAGATGGTTCCTTCTCGCACAGCATTACATTTGCCGGGGCGGAAGACATTGCTGCGATTGATGACACTACTTTTGCAGTTGCTTCCCACCGGGAGCCCGGAGGAAGCATTCATATTCTTGACAGTGAAGAAGGTATCGTCAGGTCATTTGGTGAAGCGGAGATGATTCATCTTAATGATGTACCCAGAATGGATCTTATGCTTTTGTGTGTAAGCAATGACAACAGGATAGTTGTATTCAACAGATATGAAGGATTGCTTGCCATTTACGATCTTATCACAGAAGAATGTATCTACAGAGGAAGCAGAACATATCCTGCAATAACCCCGGAACCTCTCTCTATCACAGCTGCCAATGGACAGACACAAAGGCTGTTTTTCACTGTGGGCGCAAACCCTTTCCTGGGCCCGGAAGGGATGCTGAATATTGTAATCACCGGCTATCAGAACGATGGTTCATTCTTCAGCGATCCCGAGAACGCTGATTTTGCCCCTATAACAGCAATTGATAGATATGACTGGGACGGGAATTACCTGGATTCCTACTGTCTGCCGGATTCCAGCCTGGGTACTACTGATCTGCTTCCCGGAAATCAACTGGTTGTTAAGAATTACTCTGTGGGAGAGCTGATTCTCTACGATCTGCAGGACTGATCTATCCGAAGTGTGTAAATCCCAGATTGAACTTTGGATATGCACAAAAACAGAAATATCACATAAGCCGTACAAGATATGTGAGAACCTGCACAAAAGACGTTTGACTATGTGATGATCGTGCTGCGTTACGGATTATTTGCGATTCATCGCCAGGGCAATTGCATCCCGCAGATCTGAAATCATAAATGGCTTGGCAAGCTTTCCGGAAAAACCGTATGAGCCGAAATCTGCCATTATCGAACCGGAGGAGTAGCCACTGGAGACGATCACTTTAGCCTCGGGGTGGATCTTAAGCAGTTCTCCGATTGTTTCTTTTCCGCCTTTCCCTCCGCGTATCGTAAGGTCCATGATCACAAGATCGAAGGGATTGCCGGTCTTCATAGCTTCTGTGTATTTCTTAAGCGCTTCATCACCGTGAACTGCAGTGTCGGTGGTATGCCCCAGACGCTCCAGCAATTGTGAGCCTACATCTCTTACTATTTCTTCATCATCCATGAGCAGGATATGGAATGAAGACCTCTCCGCGGTTATGCCCCGGATTCTGCCTGATTTCTGTGCCTCTTCTGTTGCAGTATCAGGTATGGCGGGCAGTATTATGGTAAATGTTGTGCCTCTATTGGGCTCTGAAGTTACGCTGATGTGCCCATTATGCTGTTTGATTATGCTGTAGACTATTGCGAGCCCCAGTCCGTGCCCGGTTTCCTTGGTACTGAAATACGGGTCGAATATGTTATCGATGATCTTTGGTGGAATTCCAATGCCCTCATCTCTTATTGTTAAAATGACGGAGTCTGATGTAAGGTCAGCTTCACTGTAAGCCTCAGATATGGGAAGGTTTCTGCCTTCAACATGAAGAGCTCCCCCGCCGGGCATGGCCTGTTTAGAGTTTATGGTAAGGTTTGCCAGTACCTGTTCAATCTGCCCCTCGTCTGCAGTGATGGACCACAGGTCATCCTGCAACTCTATTTCTGGTACTACATTGCTGCCGTGAAGATTAAATTCAACTGTTTCTTTAATTAGTGTGGCTGTTTCAACCGTACTGAAAATGGGAGCACCTCCCTTGGCGAAGGTAAGTAACTGTCCTGTTAGCCTTCTGGCACTTAGAATGGAATGGTGGGCTTCCTGCAGGTAGTGACTGGATGAAGAATTTTTGGGAAGATCCATTTGGGCCATTTCCAGATTGGCGAAGATACCGGTTAGAAGATTGTTGAAATCATGGGCAATCCCACCGGCAATTGCTCCCAGTCCCTCAAGTTTCTGCATGCGCTGGATCTCCTGATTCGCCTTTTTGCGATCAGTGATATCAATGAGAGAAACAATTCTGGTCTCCTCAATTACTGCAATATTAATAAACACATCCAGCAACTTGTTGCTTTTGGTAGTTATTCTACATTCGTACTGGGCAGGAGAAGAACTGCCCTTCTTCGTCCGTTCAGAGTGATACCTCTGTAATCTTTCCAGATCTTCAGCTACTACAAAGTCAGACCACTTCATTCTGCCTTCGATCTCTTCCTTGGCGTACCCGCTCAATTCACAGAACACTGCATTGCAGTCCTGAATAATCCCATCTTCCCCGATGAGACCAGTGGCCGTTCCCTTATTCTCGAAGATAGTTCTGAACTTCTCTTCACTTTCTCTTAGTGATTCCTCTGCCTGCTTGCGTTGGGAAATATCTCTCCACGAGGAAATGGAGTGGAGTACCTT
>JAGGYZ010000100.1 GCA_021162285.1 Candidatus Fermentibacteraceae bacterium | reverse complement strand
GGTATTTTTCCTACGAGCCCGGGTCGGCTACCAGAGGCAGAATAGTTTATCCTGTTCCCGAACTGCAGCCGGGGGATCACAACCTCAGGCTGAGAGCAGCAGACAATGTTACCAATATCAGCTGGGGGGAGATGAGTTTTCACCTTTCAGACAGTTCATCCCCTGTGATCGAGCAGTTGTTTGTATACCCTGCACCAGCCTCATCGGTTATGTCTTTTAACTGGATTCAAAGCATGAACGGTCCTGTTTCGATTTCGATTTTTTCAAGTTCCGGACGCAGAATTACGATCATGGGGAACCTCTCCGGAGCTGCAGGGTACAATCAGTATTGCTGGAACCTGTGTGACCAGGACGGTGATGCAGTGGCTTCAGGTTTGTACATTTATGTAGTATCTTCGGGTGATTCTCAGGTAAGCGGTGTTGCAACCGTTGTTCGATAATTTGCTGGTAAATACTTACAGTTGAATACACTCTTTTATCAGGAGGAATAATGAAATTTGTTTCCAGTTTTGCAATTGTTGTTCTGATTATGGCTCATGGAGCCCTGGCAGTCACAACCAGTGTTATCTGGCTCGACATAACGCCAGGCGCAAGGGCCAATGGAATCGGTGAATCTTTCACAGCAGTTGCAGATGATGCAACAGCCTCGTACTGGAACCCCGCAGGCCTGGCTTTTCAAGAGGAGGGTGCAAGGGAAATTACCCTTCAGCACTCTCAGTGGCTTCCCCAGCTGGCTGATGATCTTTACTACGAGTTTCTCGGTTATGCACAGCACCTCGAGGGCTGGGGCGGTGTAGGCGGAAACATCACCTTCATGTCCATGGGTGAACAGCAGGAGATAGAGGCTGGCAGCACCGAGCCCATAGGAACTTTTTACACCTACGGTATATCAGCGGATGCTGCTTTTGGTACCGAAGTTGCTCCGGGTCTTGCCGTTGGCCTTGGTCTCAAGTTTATCTACGACCACCTCTACTACAAAGAGAACGGTAAAGGTTCTTCCTTTGCCGCAGACCTCGGTGTGCTTTACCATGCCCCGGAACAGTCTTTCGGTAATATTTCTCTCGGTGCTACAGTAAGCAATCTCGGACCCAACATGAGCTACGGCGGAAACAGCGAAAACAACCCTCTTCCCAGAAAATTCAAAATTGGATTCGCTTATGTTCCATTTGAAGATGAACTCACCTCTCTTCTTATTGCAGCGGACTACACCAAACTGCTTGTAGAGATAGAAGATGGAATATCTGAGGAAGTAAAAGACAACAAGTGGGGTACAGGTGCAGAGTTCTGGTACTACAACCTTCTTGCACTGAGAGCCGGTTACGTACACGACACAGAGGGAGAGTCAACTATCTCCGGTGTTTCTTTCGGAGCAGGTCTTCACTGGAACGATTTCCAGCTTGATATGGCGTTTGTTCCTGTAGACAAGTCCCTTCAGGGATCAGGCAAGTACAACCAGAAGTACAGTCTAACACTTCAGTTCTGATGGTTAAATATCTTCTTGCAGCAGCTCTGGTTTGCGGAGCTGCTGCCGCCTCTCCGCCTCTTCCGGACAGTTCTGTACAGGATGTACCCGAGGGTGTTTCCGATGGTATTCCAATGGTATCAGACGATGGGACTGCACTGTCGATTGATGCAGATACAACATTGAGAGTGTGTGTTCTTAAAGTTGAATTTCTTCCGGACTACACCGATTTAACCAGTGGAAACGGAGAGTTTGAAAGCGACAGTGCAGCAGTTGCCAATCTTTTAAATCAGATTTCCAGTTACTACACAGATGTAAGCAACGGCTATCTGACCCTTTATCTTTATCAGTTCCCTGCTGGAAATGCAGTTTTCAGAGTAAACCACCAGATGGGTTTTTACGGCGCGGACGATAAAAACGGACTGGGCCAGTGTGAGCTTTTCCGTGATGCGGTTCTGGCAGCAGACGACCAGGTTGATTTTTCCAGATTCGATGTGATTATCGTGATGCACGCCGGAGCAGGCAACGAAGCAGACATCCTCGGCAACAGCCCTGACGATATTCATTCCATGTTTTTAAACTCTTCAGATCTTGAATACTACCTTGGCACTGGTTTCGTGCAGACCAACGATGGAGTAAGGGTTCGCGAAGGCTGCATTGACCCCGAGCGCGAAGCTCAGGATAACTACGGACTGGGTGTTCTTGGTACCATAGTTCACGAATTCGGTCATCAGCTTGGTCTTCCCGACCTCTACAACACCTACACAGGTGCAGTGGGTATAGGAGGCTGGGGTTTGATGGGCTACGGACAGTGGCTCATGAACGGTTTCTGGCCTGCAGCCCCCTCTGCATGGTCAAGAGCGGCAATGAACTGGCTAGACCCTGTTGAAGCTGTTCCCGGTGAGTATGTATCGGAACGGATGGGACCCGTTTACAGAATTCCTCTTAACTCAACTGAATATCTTCTTATTGAAAACAGGCAGCGCGACCCGGACGGAAACGGGCAGTGCGGTTCCCACGAGCGGGATTACGGTCTTCCAGGGTCTGGAATACTGATATGGCACATAGATGAAACCAGACTCAGTTCTGAGTACAGGCAGGCGAACATCGTTAACGTTGATCCCCTTCACAAAGGTGTTGATGTAGAGGAAGCAGACGGTATACAGGATCTTGATTACGGTTTCGCTTCCTGGTTCAGTATTGAAGGCAGCAAGTATGATCCGTGGAAGAAAGATGGTTACGCATGGGTATTTTCGCCTGAAACCACACCATCAACCGATGCTTCGTGGGGTGGTTACACAGGTGTAAAAATTGATGTTCTGGATAATTCGTCTAACACAATGAGTTTTTTGTACAGTCTTCAGGGAGTTGTTCCAGGGTGGCCCGTTGAATTGGGAAAAGCAAAATACGGTACCGTTTTCTGGAGCACAACCCAGGGCGAATACACTGCGGCAGTTGCCGGTAACAACCAGGCATTTATTATTCCTGCCGATGGAAACACTGCAATACCCATGGGAATGAATGTTTCCGCACCGCTAACAGTTTTCTCCATAGAGGGAACGGAGTACCTTGTGATCCCGGAAATGGATGGCCAGATACACATGCGTCTTCCAGACTGGTCCGAGGCGAACGGGTGGCCCGTAGATCTGCCGTCTCCTGCAGTTCAGGTGATATCCTCTCCACTGATGAATTGTGTTTTTGCAATACTTGAGAACCGGGAAGTTTACAGAATTAACACCGGAGGGAATGTGTTTGGCGGTTGGCCTAAAACTTTCTCTATGGATATTACCGGTGCATGTGTTTTCCCCCATGAAACAGTTCCTGGGCTTGTTCTTGTTACCGTTGACGGGGCTCTCATAAGAATCGGGCCCGGTGGAGGAGGTATTTTCGGCTGGCCTGTACACCCGGGTAGTGAGAATTCAACTCTTCCGGTTGCAGGCGACTTTGATCGCGATGGTGATGTTGAAACAGCGGTTGTTTCTGGTGGAAAACTCTGGGCTTACGACGAGAACAGTGCAGGAGAACCGGGATTTCCTGTTTCTCTGCAGGGTGAAGTTCTTTCAGACCCCTTTATGGCAGACATTAACAGTGACGGAAACATAGAGATCCTTGTTGAAACAACTGCCGGACTGGAAGCCTATTCATCCTCTGGAACAATTGTTACCAACTGGCCGTTTACTACAGAGGCCGATTCTCTTGCTTTTAATTATTCCAGGTTTACAGGTGGAACAGGGGGAAGCGGTTTTGCCTGTGCATCTCTCCGTGACGGAAGGGTGTTTATTCTTGATGGAAGTGGTGCTTCGCTTGGTGGCAGCCCCTACTCATTCGGAGACAACCCCATAGGTTTTCCAATACTCCACCGGTTTGATGGTGAGAACCAGTACAGAATAGTTACCGTTACCTCCGGAGGTTCCTTAGGGGCTTTCTACACCGGCTTTGAGCCAGACGGCTGGAACACAGGAATGGACACAGGAGGCGAGAGATGCTGGCCGAGTGAGCATCTGCCGTCTGTGGTGTCATCGGGCAACCTTCTTAATGAAGACGAGTTTTTTGTGTGGCCCAACCCTGTAACAAGTGGTTCCGGAAACATAAGGTTTGTTCCCGGACGCGACTCACACTACAGAATACGGGTTTTTAATGTTGCCGGAGAACTAGTTTCCGACTACAGCGGAAATGCTCCCGGAAGAGTTCCATGGGAAGTTTCATGGAACACTGAAGACCTTGCTCCCGGAGTATACTATGTCTGTCTTGAACTGACTTCATCGGGAGAGACGGCTGAAGCCCTTTTCCATGCTGCGGTGGTGAACTGAAATGAAAAAAGCTACAGTGTTGCTTGTTGTGGTGTGCGCAGTTGTATTTGGTGCGAATAAAACTGCGGTGCTCCGTTCTATCGTATTTCCCGGCTGGGGTCAGATGAGTGCAGGGCATTCCACGAGGGGAGCCGTGTTCATGGGTATTGAAGCTTCCATCTGGGCAGGTACAGGCTATTCTTACCTGCAGGCGGTGTTCAACCGCGATGACTACAGAAACCTGGCCATGGAACGGGCAGGTATCGATGTATCATTCAGGGACAGAGGATTTCAGGATGATGTTGGGGATTTCTCAAGCAGCAGTGAATACAACGATTACATCAGGAGCCTTGCCCGGTACTACTACCCCGATGATCCGGAAGCTCAGCAGGACTATTTCAACAGTCACAGCAGGTACGGTTCGGATGGCTGGAGCTGGACAAACTCATCAGCCCGCGAGGACTACGATGATGCCCTTCGAATAAGCAGAGAATGGTTCAGAAGAACCGTTTACGTTGCTGCGTTTGCAGTTGTCAACAGAGCTGTAAGTGCTATTGACGCGTCACTTCTCGACCCGTCGGAACCTGGCATTTACACCGAACTTGACTTTCCGGAGAGTTCAGATTTTTCTTCTGTACGATTCACAGTGGGAGCGAGATTTTAATGACAGCATTTTTGCTTGTTTGCATTGCAGTCGGCATGGGTAATTACGGAGTAGACGGTACATTTCACTTCCCGGAGATACAGCAGATGGACCGGAGACACGATCCCTCCATGATACCCACCGGCCCCCTTGCAGGCAAAGATGAATCACACGAAGTCGGTGATGTCATCAACTTCTGGGCAATGGATGAAAGCGGACCTGTTCCCATGTTCTACCTCACAAGCGCGACCTGCAGGTTCGCAGGGGATCTTTCCTATATTTTCGTGGAGGACACCCAGTGGAATACTAATTTCGATCAGAGTGCTGTTGATTCTCTTGCAGCAGCTCTGGAGGGTGCAGATGGTATCACAGCAACTGATGCGAAGTATTTCGGAGACATACCTGATCTTATGGACAACGACCAGAGGGTGTACTACCTGATCCTGAACATAAAAGACGGTTACGGCGTCAACGGGCAGAGGTGGTATATTGCCGGTTTTTTCAGCCCCTACAACATGTTCACAGAGTACGAAGCCAGGAACTACTACGGCGGGCACTCCAACGAGGTGGAGATGCTGTATATAGACTGCTATCCGGCCAGGATGGAAGACGCAACATACACAGCCAGCCACGAGCTGGTTCACCTTATACAGTATGGGATCAAGCCTTTCAGCGGTGAGGAACTGTGGGTACTTGAAAACCAGGCACAGACAGGTACATTCCTCTGCGGTTACCCTGCTTTCCAGGTGGAAACATTTGTGGATTACGGGGGAGTTACACCGATAAAGTGGACAGAGTTTACCGACGGAGAAAAAGTGGTTGCAGGCTACGGAGCGGGATACCTTTTCTTC